>NZ_JAKUFY010000009.1:0-84444 GCF_022663675.1 Bacillus cereus group sp. BfR-BA-01355 | reverse complement strand
AAGAAAGCTGAAGAAGAGGCCAAGAAAAAAGCTGAAGACGAAGCTAAGAAACAACAAGAACAGCAACACCAAAATACCGGAGGAGATACACCTCAGGCAGACGGTGCTGTTGTTACAACAGAGTCCTAATAAACAAAAAAGAAGTCCGTTTCTCTTAACGAGAATCAGACTTCTTTTTTGTTATCATTTTCTTTACAAACAGCTTTTCTATTTCGATATATAACTGCGCTAATTGAATATAAGAATGATAATTACTCGGTTTCTTTATAATGAATGAATACCTTTCCATAAAATTAACAGGTTGCACTTTTAATTTATTCGTATTTATTTGCATTTCATTCAAACTATGAACAGGTTGCTCATTTAACCAATAGACAACCGATAACAAGTGAGCTGCAAAAAGAATCATTGGCCCCTCAGCCTCTTGCTTATCTCTATTTCGAAACAGTATAGCAATGTCTTCATGCTTATTTTTCCATACATTCAACACTGCTGGAATACTGTTTTCAATTTCCTTCCATGGCTCATACTGTCTTTCAATATCAAATATAAAGTAAGTATTTTGTATTATTTCTTCAAAAGACTCGTCTGTATGATACTCAATTGAATTTACGCTTTCTTTAAAAAATGGTAAGCAATGAAATTCTTTCGGTATTTCTATAACTCGCTCCATCCTTTATTTCACCTTCATTCGCTTCTTTCCTTCACGACATACTTCTAACAGCCTGCACTCCTCACATTGCGGTCGTTGTGCTTTACAGTGATAACGTCCAAAGAAAATCATACGATGATGCGTAACCCCCCACTCATCCATCGGTACTTTCTTCATTAACGTTTTTTCTACTTCTAACACAGAGTCTTTCCATCTACAAATCGCTAATCGTTTACTCACTCGCTCCACATGTGTATCAACAGCAATTGCCGGAATCCCAAACGCTACGGAAACTACAACATTCGCTGTTTTCCTTCCTACACCTGGTAATTTCGTAAGTTCATCTCGATCGCTCGGTACCTCCCCATTATAGTCATCTAATAACATTCGGCATAATTTTTGAATGTTTTTTGCTTTATTTCTATACAATCCGATAGAGCGTATATCTTGTTGTAATTCTTCTAGAGAAACACTTAAATAATCTTCTGGTGTTTTATATTTTTGAAATAAATTTCTTGTCACTTTATTTACAAGTACATCTGTACATTGTGCAGATAACGCCACCGCGATTACAAGTTCAAATGGATTGTCATGAACCAATTCACAATGTGCTTCTGGATACATATCCGCCATTGTGTCTAAACAATAACGGATTTGCGTTTTGTTAAGCATATTTCCCCTCCTATATTACTGCTCCAACCAATTATAAAAAGGCACTTTTCCAGTAAATTTCGTCTCTTGTTTTGTCATTTGTTGTGCTCTTTGTTGATTCGCTCTAAATTTTTGACCTTGATTTTGAGCCTGATCTACCGTTTTAATTCCATTCTTTTTCCACTCAAATAAAATACGATCAATATATCGGAAATTTAGTTTTCCACTCATTACAGCTTCTCTAAGAGCCGCTTGAATTAAATTTGGATGATGTTGATCTTGGTCCTCCCACATTCCTAACGTTTCACATTCGAACGGCGAAAGTGGTCTTCCAAATTCTTTTTCGAATACTGTATATAAATTTACTTGCAGCTGTTTTTTTTCTTTTTGCTCTTCCTCTATTGATTCATCCATTAAGAAATGTAATATTTTTTCCCATAACGGTTGTAAAGAATAACTTTCGCACATCATCGCTTCTGATCTTTGTCCACCTTCTAGTGATAAAAAACCTTTTTGAATCAACGCTTGAATTATTTCCATACATTTCATTTCTGTTATCGTCATCCGTTCAGAAATCTCTGAAGGAGTCGGAAACGAATTACCTGATTCTAAAAATGTATGTATATGAAGTACAACCATAAATTCCGTCTCATTTAAACCTAATTTTTTATAATGCATCATAAGCAATTTTGGAATTGCAATGCTTCCCTGCTCAAACCACTGTAACATCATTTTCTTTTTCATCACCAAACACCTCGCTCTCTAGTATAACACACCTTTAACTATTTCTTTTTGCCACAATTCGTCAAAAAAACCTCCCCATTAATAGGGAGGTTTTGTATATTACATAAATGAAATATACAATTAAGCTTGCACTTTACTTTTCATAAATGTATGGATGCGTTCCAATGCTTTCTCTACTTGTTCAAGAGATGTCGCATATGATAAACGAACATTATTTGGAGCACCAAATCCTGTACCTGGTACAAGAGCCACTTTTTCCTCTTCTAATAGAGCTTTTGCCCAATCATCAACTGTTGCATATCCTGATAAAGCTACAGCTTCTTTTACGTTAGGGAATAAGTAAAATGCACCTTGCGGTTTAATACAAGTAAAGCCAGGGATTTGAATTAATTTATCATAAATGATGTTTAATCTCTCTTCAAAGGCTTGACGCATTGTTTCCACAGGTTCTTGTGAGCCTGCATATGCCGCAATTGCGCCGTATTGAGCGATTGAAGTAGGGTTTGACGTACTATGACTCGCTAAGTTCGTCATCGCTTTAATAAGCTGCTTATTTCCTGCAGCATATCCAATACGCCATCCTGTCATAGAATGAGATTTAGATACACCATTAATAATAAGTGTTTGTTCTTTTAATTCATTAGAAAGCTGGGCAATTGAAATATATTCTACGCCACCATAAATTAATTTTTCATAAATTTCATCAGAAACGATTAAAATATCATGTTCTAAACATACTTCTCCAAGCTGTTGTAATTCTTCTTTGCTATAAATCATTCCTGTTGGATTGCTCGGTGAATTAATAATAACTGCTTTCGTTTTCTCTGTAATTGCCTCACGCAGCTGCTTTGCTGTAATTTTGTACTCATTGTCTTCTAAACCTTCTACATAAACCGGCTTACCGCCAGCAAGCTTTACTTGCTCTGGATAGCTTACCCAGTAAGGAGTTGGGATGATAACTTCATCTCCCTCATCAAGTAATACTTGGAATAATGTATATAATGCATGCTTTGCGCCATTACATACAATAATTTCAGATGGATCATACGCAATACCTTGATCGCGAGTAAATTTCTTCACAATTTCTTGTTTTAACGATTGTAATCCACCTGTTGGTGTATACTTCGTATGCCCTTCTAACATCGCTTTATGTGCAGCATCCATAATATGCTCTGGTGTATTAAAGTCAGGTTCCCCTGCCCCTAATGCAATTACATCATGACCCTCTGCTTTTAATGCTTGTGCCTTTGCTGTAATTTCTAAAGTTGAAGACGGTGTTAAAGCAGCTACTCGCTTTGCTAATTTCATTTGTAGTTCCCCCTACATCTATTTTTCAATGCTATATCGTCTTAAAAATTTTCCATCTTTAAATTCAAGATAGTAATAACTATAACGATTGTCATCATCAATATATGTAACTTCCCATAGTGGTACATCATTTTCAAAGCCTAATTTCACTTTCATAATCTCTTTCGGCTTACTTTTTGATTCCTTACTTTCATTGCCGACTTGCTCTATTGTTCTTTGTATAGCCTCTTTTTCAGAAATACCTTCGCTCTTTTTCCTTACTACAGTATCCCCTTTTTTCTCAGGCACCCAAACGATAAGTTGTTCTCCCTTTTCATCTGTACCTTGCACGACTATATATGCAGATTTTCCGTTGTAATAATCAACAGATTTCACCTTTGTAAGCTTTGCTTTTTCTTTAGCAATTTCTACAAATTTCGACTCTTTTGGAATTTTCTTTCCCATCGCTTTATTATAAACATACGCCCCATATATTCCGCTAGCAACGATAACAATAATGATTGCAAAAATCCACTTTTTCATTGTATCGCTACGTTCTGTAAATCGTAAATACAGCTGTTTCTTTATCTTTTTCGTCTAATGCTAGTCCGAACATGAGGTCCTGCTCTTTTAACGTACGATTCAAACTATCAACAATTTTATACAAATCAGACGAATATTTAATACGCGTCGTTGATAGTACTTCGATTTTCTTCTCCATGAAAAAACTCCTCCGTTACACAAAAATTTCTAATTATAGAAGAACGCAATGCGGTTACAATAAGAGTACATTCTTTACAACCCCTGCTTCATCACCCATCTATTATAGCAGGACATGTACAGCAAAAAAAGGTTTCAAGTCGAAAACCAACACATTTTGTATACAAGAAGTAAGAAAAATAAAATTCCTCCTACCCACATTTTTTACGCCTGAAGTTTATAAGTACTTCAGGCGTATTTTTCTTCCATTTTTATTCATTTAATGGTTCTTCTAATTGTACTAATAATTCTTCTAATGGCCCTTCATAAAGAGGTACGTTAGGGATCGATTGTAGAAATCGTTTTCCATAGGAAGAACTCGTCAAACGACGATCTAACACTACTACCGTTCCTGTATCTGTATTCGTTCGAATTAAGCGGCCGAATCCTTGTTTGAAACGTAATATCGCTTGTGGCAACGCTAATTTAGCGAATACATCCTCACCTTGATTTTTTAGCCACTCACCTTTCGCTTCCATCATAGGTTGATGAGGAGGCGTAAATGGTAGACGGACAATAACAAGACAACTTAAGGCATCTCCTGGAATATCTATCCCTTCCCAGAAACTACTCGTCCCTAATAAAATTGATTTGTCGAACTCTTGAAACTTTCGAATTAAGCGGCTTCGACTTCTATTATTCACACTTTGTGTGAGTAATAAATAACCCTCTAATTCATCATTATTTTTTAAATTCGCATACGCTTCTTTTAACATTTCATACGAAGTGAATAAAACAAGCATTCTGCCTTTTGTGGCTTTCGCTATCTTTGCAATATGTTCCGATACAGATTCAATATATCGCTCATTACTTACTTGCTTAATAAAAGGTACATCCGTTGAAACCATTAATTTCATTTGTTCATCATAACGAAATGGCGACGGAACCTTTAAAGTATTTGGAGCGAAATCATGTAAACCAAGTTCCTCTTTTATATAATCAAACGTATCGTTAACTGTTAGTGTTGCGGATGTAAAAATAACACTCTTTTTTTCTGTTAAAAATTTATCAGCAAATCTTTCACCAATATGAACAGGCTGTGCATATAGAACTGTTGAATGAATCGTCCCTTTCGTTTCAGTCTCCATCCAAGTTACATACGAATTCTTTTCTAATACGAGTAACTGTAATGATTCTGCCATCTTTCTCAGCAACTCAATTAAATGCATAAATTCACCTGTTACAACATGCATCTCCCATTCTAACTTACTTTGCAATATATCCACTTGCTTCTCAAGAGCAGTTACTACCCTTCTTAATTCATATATAAAACGATTTGTTAATTCGACGATACTATCCCACAACTTACCTTTTTCTAGTTCTGCGTTATACCTATAGATGAGCGGCATATTATTTGTTCCTTGTTCTTGCTTTGTTTGTTTAAATATAAAAGTACGTAACATTTGGAAGAGTTCATCCGCATCAAACTTAAGTTCCTTCAAACTATAACTTATCATACGGAAAGTTGAACGAGATGCTTGCTCTGATTTTTTCATCATTTTATATACTTTGGAGAGTACATCTTCTGTTTCTAGCGTCCCAAGACGAGATATAACCAATTGAAAATACATACAAGAGAACTGTTCACCCAATGTTCTACTCGCAGCTTCTTCAATATGGTGAGCTTCATCAAAAATAATATGTTCGCATGAAGCAAACAGCGGTTCTTCACTTGAAAAATCTTGAAATAATAACGCATGATTTGTAATAACGATATCTGCAAATAAAGCTTTATTCTTCGCTCGCTGGTAAAAACAACGACTAAACCAATTACTTTGCATACCGCCTGGACTATACGCATCACTACAAATACGATTCCAAAGTAACTTTCCGCCCTCAGGAATATTTAATTCGTCTCGATCACCCGTTTCAGTTTGCAATAGCCAAACTAAAATCTTCGCTTTCGTAAGTGCCATATCATAATTTTTTTCTTCCTCTTGTAAAGCATACTCAAATTTGTGTAAGCAAAGATAATGCTTTCTTCCTTTTAGAAGAGCTGCATCAAATGAAAATGGCATTATTTTTTGTAATAACGGAATTTCTTTTTCTAATATTTGTTGTTGGAGTTGTACCGTTTGTGTACTTATAATGACAGGTTCTTCTTTTCTCTTTGCAAAATAAAGACTAGGAAGCAAATACGCAAGAGTCTTTCCTGTTCCTGTACCGGCTTCAATTAGTGAAAAACGAGAATCTCTTAACGCCGTATATATCTCTTTCATCATCAGTTGTTGACTTTCTCTTCTTTCAAACTTTGGCATATGTGATTCCAATTTATCCATCGTTTTATTCAAGAAAGCATCAAACTTTGATGAACACGTTTCTCCAAGGTTTAAGGAATAGTTCCGCTTTTTCAGCGCAATATTTCGATGTATTTCATACTCCGCTATATCTTCTTTACCATGCATTACTTTCTTTAAAATATTTTCAGAAAGCACATCAGCTATATCACTTTGAAACACGTCGCTTAATTCATAAAGCGATTGCAACGTGACAAGTGGTAACTTTTCAATTTCATTTAAAAATTGTAAAAATAATTCCGCTGTTGCAAGAGCATCACTATCCGCACGATGTGGTTGATCATGTTCTAGTTCGTGCTTCTTAGCTAAATCACGTAATTTATAACTATCAGCTGTCGGTAAAAGAATTTGAGCCAATTCAACCGTGTCGATTTTAGGACAATGTATTTCTGTATATCCAGCCTGCCTTAATTCTTCATTTAAAAAATTCCAATCAAAGTGAACATTATGCGCAACGAAAGCCGCACCTTGTAATAGCTCAACAATCATCGGGGCTACATCTTGAAATAACGGGGCTTGTTTTACAAGACTTTCATCAATCCCTGTTAATTCTGTAATAAATGGTGGGATCTCTCTCTTTGGGTTAACAAAAGACGAAAAAATCTCCAATATCTCTCCATCTTCTACTACAACAGCTGCAATTTGGGTAATTTTATCCTTCCCATCTTTCCAGGAGTTCCCTGTCGTCTCTAAATCAACAACGACATAACGCTTACTCATATATGTAACACCTCAATTTCTTACCGTTCAAACAACAATAATTTATATAATGTTACTATACCACGTTTTATCTCATCTTAATGAAAAGATGCACAAAAAAGCTATCTCCGCAATGGAGATAGCTTTTCTACTTATAATATCGTACCCGCTTTTTCAGCACCTAACATTTCAATAATTTGATTATTGTCGTCTAGTACTGCAATTTTTGGTTCTTGTTTATGAACCTCTTCTTCCGTAACTAGCCCATAACAAATAATAATTACTTTGTCCCCTGGTTGTACAAGCCTTGCCGCAGCACCGTTTAAACAAACAACACCACTACCGCGTTCCCCTTTAATAACGTATGTCTCTAAGCGAGCACCATTATTATTATTTACAATTTGGACTTTTTCATTTTCTACAATATTTACTGCATCCATTAAATCTTCATCAATTGTAATACTACCTACATAATTTAAATTTGCCTCCGTTACAGTTGCACGATGTAACTTTGCTCTCATCATTGTGCGAAACATAGATGCTCCCCCTTATTTAACCGTTAATGTTATATTGTCAATTAATCTTACATTTTCAAATTTAACTGCAATAGCTAAAATGATTCGTCCTTCGACTTTCTCTACCATTGTTAATGACGGATATGCATATAAATCCGCATAATCTACAGTGCCTTTCGTATGCGTCTCAATATACTCTTTCACAAGATTTGTAATGATTTCCGGATTACGTTCACCTGCCTCAATTCTTTCTTTCGCTATACATAGACTGCGGTATAAATGAAGAGCCTCTTCACGTTCATCTTGTGATAGGTACACGTTACGAGAACTTTTCGCTAATCCATCTTCTTCCCTTACAATATCAACTGGTACGATTGTAACTGGAATATTGAAATCAGTTACAAACCCTTCAATTACTGCAACTTGTTGAGCATCTTTCATACCGAAATATGCAAGCGTTGGCAGCGTAATATTAAATAGTTTCATTAGTACAGTTGCAACACCAGCAAAATGACCAGGTCTTTGTTTACCGCATAATACGTCCGTGCGTTTCACAACTTCTACTGTTGTTGTTTGTTCTGATGGATACATTTCTTCTACACTCGGATAAAATAAATAATCTACACCGTTTTCTTTTGCTACATTTTCATCTCTATCAATATCACGAGGATATCGATCTAAATCTTCATTTGGGCCAAATTGCAGCGGGTTTACAAATACACTTAAAACTACAATTTCATTTTCTTCTCTTGCCTTACGTAATAAGGTAGCATGCCCTTCATGTAAATAACCCATCGTTGGAACAAAACCAATACTTTTTCCACTTGCATGCAGTTCGTTTGTAATTTGCTGCATCTCTTGCACTGTAGTTACGATTTTCATTATTGTTTTCCCCCGTATAATGCTAAGCGGTCTTCTTCTTTCATTGTGAACGAATGTTTTTCTTCAGGAAATTGCCTTGTCTTTACTTCAGTAACGTATTGTGAAATCCCGCGCACAATCTCCTCTTGAACAGACGTATATTGCTTCACAAATTTTGGAACACGATTTACGCCATATGAGATAAGATCATGATAAACAAGCACTTGCCCATCTACTTTTTGTCCTGCACCAATCCCGATTGTTGGTATTGTTAGTTGTTCTGAAATAAGTTCTGCTAACTGCATTGGTACACATTCTAACACAAGCGCTATTGCACCAGCTTCTTCACATTTCTTTGCATCTTCTATTAATTTTTTTGCACTCTCCGCATCTTTTCCTTGCACTTTATATCCACCCAACACTCCTACAGATTGAGGTGTTAAACCTAAATGCGCTACAACAGGAATTCCTGCGTTCGTCAAATATTGAATCGTTGATATAACTTCTCCAGCACCTTCTACCTTCAGTGCGTGCGCCCCGCTCTCTTGAACGATGCGGCGTGCATTCATCATCGTTTCTTGTAATGATACGTGATACGACATAAATGGCATATCAGTTACAATAAACGTCTCTTTCGCTCCGCGGCGTACAGCTTTCGTATGATGAATCATATCCTCTACTGTTACAGGTACTGTTGAATCGTATCCGAGTACAACCATTCCAAGAGAATCTCCAACTAAAATCATATCAACTTCAGCTTCTTCTGCTAATTTAGCAGATGGATAATCATACGCCGTTAGCATTGTAATCGGCTCACCTTGCTCTTTCATCTTCAAAAAATCTGTTTTTGTTTTCAAAAACTACTCCTCCTTTATGCAGGAGAGAGGAGATGGCCGAAATCATATAAAAAACCCCTCTGGCCATAAAAGGGCAGAAGGGTTGTGTGTTAGTCGGCATTATTCATCCCTCTGTCCCAGTCCGTTATTGGATCAAGGCAGAATCCAAGTTATTATTTTTCATATTACTTCGAATCATGGTGCAGTTCACTCTGATACTGCCCACATTCGAACTAATTATAGCAAACTACAAAAAGGAATTACTACATTTTTTTGAAAAAATAATTTTTTATTCTTATTACGGTATATGAAATTTAACAAGAGAGTATATATGCTATAAAGTGAAAATTTAATCAGCCCGACAAATAGCGGGATAAAGTTTTTATAGATAATTCAATCTTGAAAAGATACATGTTTTTTCAACGCATGTTAAAAAAATCTAAGTTAATTTCTTCTATAATCAATTGAACTGTATAGTATAACTCTTAAACTAATGATGCAGGTTAATTGAGGAAAAGTACTTAACAAAGGAGAATTGCAGATGTCTATGAACAGGTGGTTATTTCGATTCAGCAGTTTGCTTGTAATGATTGTATGGTGGATGTCTTTAGGATCCTTTCATGTATTTGCCTCAGTTAATGTCGTAACACAACCCACCGATTTAACGAACGTGATTGAGGTTGAACTAAATGATGATTACTTTAATCCAAATGTCATCACGATTCCGCTTGAAGGATCTACAACATTACTATTGAAAAATAAAGGTAAAAACGAGCACACCTTTACAGTGAAAAAACTCGGCATTGACGTCGTAGTCGAGTCAGGAAAAGAAAAGAATATTACCGTGAAACCTAAAAATACTGGTACATATGAATTAATATGTCGATACCATCTTCTTAAAGGAATGGAAGGCAAAGTAATCGTCAAATAACATGCCAGGCCAACTAGACGGAAGATATTTTGAAGTGAACTTTAAATATGAAAAGAATTTATTATCATGTTACAAATTCAACTCAAAAATATTGAAATAAAAAGAAGTTCCAAAAGAGGAACTTCTTTTACTTAATTTCGATATCTGCAGAATGAATATGATGTACTTTCCCCTCATGATCCTCCAGAAGTAATACACCATCCTCTGTGATTCCTTTCGCTAACCCCGTAATCGTCTCTCTCATCGTTCGAGCAGTAATTTCTTTCCCGATGCTCACAGCGTAACTTTCCCAAAGAATTTTAATGACAGAGAAACCATTTTGTAAATACTCTTCATATAATTTTTCTAGTTGTAAATAGATTTGTTGCATAAGTTCTGCACGAACAATCGGCTTACCTGATTCAATCGCTAATGAAGTAGCAATGTGCTGAATTTCTTCATCAAAATGTTCTTGCTTTTGATTCGCATTAATACCGATGCCCATAATGACAGCATTAATTTTATCAGGATCCGCTTGCATTTCTGTTAATATACCTACAGCCTTTTTACCTTGAATTAAAATATCATTTGGCCATTTTATTCCCACGCCTACACCTGTACATTTTTCAATTGCCTGTGCAACACTAACAGCCGCTAACAAAGTAAGTTGCGGTGCATGATGAACTGGAATCGATGGGCGTAAAATAATACTCATCCAAATTCCTGTTCCTTTTGGTGAATGCCATTTTCTGCTTAAACGACCTCTTCCCGCTGTTTGTTCTTCTGCTACAACGATAGTTCCTTCTTCTGCACCTTCATAAGCCAGTTTTGCTGCAATGTGCTGCGTTGATTCAACAGTTTCTTCAAAATACACTGTTCTACCAATTCGCTTCGTTTGTAGCCCTAACTGAATTTCATTAGCAGTCACTTTGTCTGGCTTACTTGCAATTCGGTAACCTAATCGACGCACAGCTTCAAGTTCATATCCCTCACTCCGGAGATCTTCCATATGTTTCCATACAGCAGTTCTTGAACAACCAAGTTTATCACTAATCGTTTGGCCGGATACAAACTCGCCATCCGCTTCAGAAAAAACTTGTAATAACTGCTTTCTTATAGTAGATTGCATCCTTGCAGCCACTCCCTTATACGCTCTTTCTCATTAACTACGTTCCCTTGTACGATTGCTTCCTCGATTTTCTGAAGCATTTCAGCAACCCACGGACCAGGCTTTTTGTTTGCCCAGTTTAATAAATCATTACCAGTCACATTCATTTCTTGACGCTCCTGGATTGGCAATACATGAAACATTGATTGTACTCGTTTAACAGATGTAGGGTCATAGCTTTCAATCATCGCTTCATATACTCTCTCTGCCATTTCAGCGATATGAATTCCCGTTTTATAAAGAAGGACTGTATCCCAACCCCTCTCCTTTCTAGTACGGATTGCCAATAAAACTGCAACAATATCTTTTATTTTTTTATTCGAAAACTTCCATTGACGTAAAAAGACAGATGGATGTTCTTCTCCGATACAATATAAGAAAAATGCCCACGCCTCAATATCCGTTTCGAAAGAATCCCATTTATACCGCGTAGCTGTTAAGAGTCTTTCTTCTGACATTTGTAAATATGGCAAATGAGAAAATAGCTTCGTCTCTACTAATTCTTTGAGACCTTTCACACAATATGTACCAGTTAACAGTTTCTCAAACTCTACTGTAATGCGCTCAATTGCTATATGTTCTAGCAAATGCCCATACGTTTCAATCGCTTGCTTCGTTTTCGTTTCTATTGAAAAACCTAACGTGCTTACAAACCGAATACCACGTATCATTCGCAGGGCATCTTCTTGAAAACGATCCGCAGCATTTCCAACTGTCACGATTTCTCTCTGTTGAATGGCTTCCTGTCCAGCGAATAAATCAACCATTTCGCCTTCTTCTGTCATAGCAATTGCATTCATAGTGAAATCACGACGTTTTAAATCCTCTTCTAATGAACGAACAAATTGAACACTACTAGGTCTTCGAAAATCTTCATATTCGCTTTCTGTTCGAAAAGTAGTTACCTCATAAGGCTCACCATTTTCTAAAACAATTACAGTTCCATGCTCAAGACCAACAGGAACATTTCTTGGGAATATAGCCATCACTTCTTCTGGTAAAGCAGATGTCGCAATATCAATATCTCCAATCGGCCTATCGATAATAAGATCTCGTACGCTCCCACCAACAAAGTAAGCCTCATGTCCTTGTTGCTTTAATGTCTCAATAATAGAACTAGCTTTTTTAAATCTTTCCATTTTTGTCATCCCTTAGTACGTCATAGTAAATCGTTTCATATTGTGAAACAATTTTTTCTGAGCGAAATTGCTCATAAACACTTTCTCTTGCTCGTTCTCCCATATTACGATGAAGTTCCTCGTCCTTTAATAGCTGAGTAGCTTGATTTGCCACTCCTGTTGTATCGCCAACTTCACATAAATATCCTGTTTCCCCGTGTTGAATAACCTCTGGAATACCTCCGACCCGTGTTCCGATACAAGGTACACCACACGCCATTGCTTCTAATAAAACAAGACCAAAACTTTCCTTCTCTGATAGAAGCAACATTAAATCACTCATCGCAAGTAGTTCTGCAACATTATCTTGCTTGCCTAGGAATAAAACGCGATCTTCAATATGTAAATTCTTCACTATCTGTAAAATCGTACAGAATTCTGGTCCGTCTCCAACAAGAAGCAACTTCGCATCTACTTCTTTAACAATTTTAGCAAATGCCTGAACAACATCCTGCACACGTTTCACTTTACGGAAATTCGAAATATGAATAAGTACTTTTTCGCTCTCACTTATACCGTATTCTTTCTTTAATTGAGACATATTACGCTTGAAATATACACGTTCGTCTATAAAGTTATATACCGTTTGAATTTCTTTACTTGGTTTTACAAGCTCATGCGTTTCGTTAATTAATGAATGCGAGACAGCAGTTACAACATCCGATTGCTCAATACCAAAACGAATTAAATTATTTAACGAAGGGTCGGAACCTAACACAGTAATATCTGTTCCATGCAAGGTTGTAACAATTTTAATACGCTCTCCGATCATTTGTTTTGCTAAATATGCACAAATCGCATGTGGTATTGCGTAATGCACATGTAAAATGTCTAGATTTTCTCTTTGTGCAACCTCTGCCATTTTACTTGCTAACGCTAAATCGTATGGTGGATATTGAAATACAGAGTATTGGTTTACCGTCACTTCATGAAAATAAATGTTTGGATATACTTTATTTAACCGGAATGGTAAACCCGATGTAATAAAGTGAATTTCATGCCCGCGTTCCGCCAATTGCTTTCCTAATTCTGTTCCAACAACTCCAGAACCACCTACAGAAGGATAACATGTAATACCTATTTTTAATTTCATTTACATCCCCCTAATAAATCAGCATGTAATAAAACCGGTTTCTTACTCATAAATCCCTCGGCATACAAGACTCCAACTTCTTTTCCAAACATCTTCTCACGAGCAATCACCGTTTCAACGTATCCTTCTGTTAACGGTGTCTTAACCCCATCACTCCCTGTTGAAAACTGACTTTCATACGATTCTAATGCTTCCACCTTTATAGAGAGGTGCTCACTTATATCTATACAAAAATTCGGTTTATGAAAACCATTAATCATATAATTATAAAAAGACTCCACACGATGTGGTGCAAGTTCCGGCATATATTTACGGATTCCTGCTGAAAAAATAGCCTCTTCCACAAGCTTTGCACAATTTGCATGATCTGGATGGCGATCTTCATAGTACGGCGCAAAAACTAGTTTTGGTTTATATGTACGGATCACCTTGACAATTTCACGTATATACTCTTCTTTCATATACAAACCACGGTCTGGCATCGCTAAATTCAGTCTCGTTTTTACTCCCATTATACGAGCTGCAACCTTTGCTTCTTCTTTTCTCAACTCTATCGTTCCATTTGAAGAAAGATCAGCTTCTGTTAAATCACAAATACCTACTTCATACCCTTGCTTTGTATATTTAGCGATGGTACCAGCCATGCCGATTTCAACATCATCGGCATGAGCACCAAACGCTAATATATGTAATCCACTCATAATTGTTCCCCTCATTTTCTTAACTTACGATAATCTAAATCTCCTCGCTCTAATGCGTGCATTAACATTTCAGCACTTGCCATATTCGTTGCAAGTGGAATCGCATATACATCACATAAACGAAGCAATGCATTCACATCCGGTTCATGCGGCTGTGCTGTTAATGGATCGCGGAAGAAAATCACCATATCTAAATCATTTTTTGCAATCATTGCACCAATTTCTTGATCTCCACCAAGAGGGCCAGATTGATATCTTGTTACAACTAATCCAGTCGCTTCCATAATGCGAAGCCCTGTCGTTCCTGTTGCAAATAATTCATGTTGTTCAAAAATTGGTTTATATGCGTATGCAAACGAAACCATATCATTTTTCTTTTTGTCATGTGCGATTAAGGCAATTTTCATCCGTTGTCTCCCCTTTAGTCGATAATATTTTCTAAACCGTACACAAGATGATCCAGGTTCATTACTGTCTCAATTGATAGTTTTACACCTGACATAAATGATGCACGATTGAATGAATCATGACGAACTGTTAACATTTGTCCATCTCCACCGAACATTACTTCTTGGTGTGCAATAAGCCCTGGCAAACGTACACTATGAATGTGAATACCGTCTACATTTGCACCACGTGCACCTGCTAGTTGCTCTACTTCATTTGGATGACCTTGCTGCCTTGATTCACGATTTTGACGAATTAATTCTACCGTTTTTACAGCTGTACCAGATGGTGCGTCTAATTTTTGATCATGATGTAATTCAATTACCTCAACATCTTGGAAATATTTCGCTGCCATTTGTGAGAATTTCATCATAAGAACTGCACCAATTGCAAAGTTTGGAGCAATAATTGTTCCTACTGCTTTTTCTTTTGCATTCTCTGTTAAACGTGCCAATTCTTCTTCTGTAAATCCAGTTGTACCAATAACAGAACGAAGTCCACGCTCAACTGCAAGTGTAACGTGTTGTTTCCCAACTTCTGGTGTTGTTAAATCTAACAACACGTCTGCTTCTACTTCATCTAAACAAGTATGTAAATCAGCGTAAATCGGTGCATGTAATGCTGGCATGCCAGGTAAATCAGAAATCTTCTCACCACCATGCTTATAATCCACTGCTGCTACTAAATTTAAATGTTCCGTTCTTTCCATAAGAAGGACTGCTTCATGTCCCATACGTCCTCTTGGTCCGGCGATAATTACTTTAATTTCTTTCATTATTCTTTCTCTCCCTCATCAATACGTGTCCAGCGATCTTTATCACGTGTATTAAATTTGTTCATTACAATGTTATGTGCTGTCTCTAAATCAATATTTAAACTATTTGCCATACAAATCATAACAAATAATACATCTCCAAGCTCTTCTTCAATACTATTTTCTTTTTCAGTTGTTTTCTTCGGTTTCTCACCATAATAATGATTTACCTCTCTTGCAAGCTCTCCCATTTCTTCCGTTAAACGAGCCATCATTGCAAGCGGACTGAAATAACCTTCTTTAAACTGACCAATATATGCATCTACTTCTTTCTGCATATCTTTCATCGTTTTTGCTTCCATACTATTCACCTCTAATCCTTCCTCTTTCATGTTAGCCAATTCATCGCGATTTGACAAATATTATTCCCCGCCAAACACCTATTTGCGACCCATTTTTGGATAGACTATAATAAAGTGAAACTTCTTTTGCGATTTTTGCAAAAGATTAGCCCGAACCAATCGGGTTCCTACGGCTGGTTTGCCCCTCTTCTTTGCTTCATCTCCTATCAGCCGTTAGAGCGGGATAAAGTGAAACCTTCTTTTGTGCTTTTCACAAAAGATCAGCCCACATCAATCAAGTTCTTACTATTTTCACTAGCAACTAGAAATTACTTATTATTATGTTTTACTGTTTCAGCGGAGCAATGCAATCATTACATAATTAGGGGGATTTCTATATGACATCAAAATTGAAGATGCGAAATATTATTTTTATTTTAATCGGTTCCGCTATTTTTTCTTTCGGTATTGTGAATATCAATATTGAAAATCACCTTGCAGAAGGTGGATTTACCGGTATTACACTATTATTGTATTTTCTATTTAAGTTTGATCCTTCTTATTCAAACTTAATTTTAAATATCCCTATATTTTTTATTGGTTGGAAGTTACTTGGAAGAACGACATTTATCTATACACTAATCGGCACCTTTAGCGTATCTTTATTTCTATGGATTTTTCAACGTTATGACGTTCTTAACTTACATTTAAACTTACAAAATGATATGACACTCGCAGCTTTATTCGCCGGGGCATTTATCGGTATCGGTCTTGGCATAATATTTAAATATGGCGGGACTACTGGCGGTGTAGATATTATCGCGAGACTCGCTCATAAATATGTTGGCTGGAGTATGGGTAAAACAATGTTTATGTTCGATGCTGTCGTTATCGTCGTCTCTATTCTTACCTATTTATCATACCGTGAGGGTATGTATACGTTAGTTGCTGTTTTTATCGGGGCTAAAGTCATTGATTTTATGCAAGAAGGAGCCTATGCCGCCAAAGGAGCGACTATTATCTCAGAGAAAAATGATGAAATCGCCGCCAAAATTTTATCTGAAATGGAGCGCGGAGCAACCTTTTTAAAAGCCGTTGGATCGTATACAAAAGTGGAACGTAACGTATTGTATTGCGTTGTTGCTAAAAATGAAATCGTGAAATTAAAAAATATTATTACGTCTGTAGATCCTCATGCTTTTGTCGCTGTAAGTGATGTACATGATGTAGTTGGTGAAGGATTTACGTTAGATGAAAATAAAAACCCTTTACATAATTAAATGTAACTAGAAAAGCACCTTAGCTTTTCTAGTTTTTTATTACAAGTCTTTTAAGCTTCTCCAAATCCTCATAAATAAGCTCCAATAAACTCCGATTATAAAAAATAGAAGCTGGATGAAAAGTTGGAAAAACATGATATTCATTCTCTGACCATATAAACTCTGCACTTTGCATATCCTTTAATTTTTGAATGGGCTGTTTTAATAATTGCCCATGTACATCTGTGATTTTTTTATTTTTTCCTGTTAAACGTTGAAGACCGATATTTCCAAGCGTGACGATAAGCTTCGGATTTATTTTCTCTAATTCATAATCTAATAAAGGCGCATGGGCAACTATTTCTCCTTGATTTGGCGTTCTATTATACTTTTTTTGTATGATTTCACCATTTCGTTCTTTTTTCTCTCGCCATTTATAAGGTCTACTCCGAACAGCGCTCGTAATATATACTTCTTCCCTTGTAACGTGAATACGCTCTAAAAAACCCATTAATTGTTTTCCCGCCCTCCCGCTAAACGGAATCCCATTATGAATTTCTGTTTCACCAGGCGCTTCTCCTAACAACATAAATTTGGGATTTTCAGGGCCTTGTCCACTTAAAAAACCTTCTAGTTGATAAGGAGCACTACGCTCTTTCACTTGTTTTACTAAATGGTCTGGATATTTCATTTCCCCCCACCGCCTTTCCGCATTACTTCTATTATTTCTATTTGCAATACATTATATAATTCAAGCCACACAACAAAAAAAGACTATCAAAATTGATAGTCTTTAGTCGTCGCTACGCTGCATACCAGTATACATTAATACGAGACGTAATAATTCAAATACCGCTACAGCTGCAGCTGCTACATATGTTAATGCTGCCGCATTTAATACTTTACGAGCTTGGCCATATTCATCTGTTGATACAATACCTAACGCTTCAATTTGTTGCATCGCACGC
Source organism: Bacillus cereus group sp. BfR-BA-01355 (assembly GCF_022663675.1). NCBI lineage: Bacteria > Bacillati > Bacillota > Bacilli > Caryophanales > Bacillaceae > Bacillus > Bacillus cereus group sp. BfR-BA-01355. The sequence goes on along the minus strand of NZ_JAKUFY010000009.1, from coordinate 66,324 downwards.
TTTGACGCATCAAACTCAACTGGTAATGTAACGAGCTGGAACACAACACCTGCTGCCATTAGAATGATACCTAATAACAACAAACCAGACATTTGTGCAAATATACCGATTAGGACGAAAACCCAAGACATATTCGAACCAAAGTTTGCAACTGGCACTAACGAATGACGAACGCGCATAAATTTGTAATCTTTTGCATCTTGAATTGCGTGTCCTACTTCATGTGCTGCAACTGCCGTACCAGCAACTGAATGTCCATAATAGTTATCTGTTGATAATCGAACCGTCTTAGCGGTTGGATCATAATGGTCTGATAAATGACCTGGTGTTTCTTCTACAGCTACGTTGTATAATCCATTTTCATCTAAAATTTTTCGAGCCACTTCCGCTCCTGTCATACCTGATGTTGAATAAACTTGTGAATACTTGCTATAGGCACTACGTACTCTTGACTGTGCATACAACGGTATGATCATTATGATCGCGAAGTAAATTAAATAAAACATCATGAACCTCCATTGAAGTTTTAATTATAGTACTTCTCATTCTATTTTCTTCTGCCACTATTGTCAATAAATAAACCTTACAATCCATATCTTTACTTATTACATTATCTATTTTTAGAATGTACATTACTTTTTCTTTTCTCTCTCTCTCCTTTATACTTTCTCCATCCAACATAAGTTAATGTGAATAAAATAAGTCCCCCAGTAATTGTCATAAACCAAATGAGAGAGGGTGCAATTTCATCCTTTTTTACTGTGTGAAATATCTTTTGCAAATCCCCTTTAATAATCCCTAATTGCATTTGGCCGCCTTTCGTTTTTAACATAACGTTACGAAATTCATCCAAATAAGATAAATGAGCATTTACACGCTGTACCTCGTTTTCTGGCAAAGCAATCATTAAGCTTGGATAAATAATATTGAATTCATTTAAAAATGTATTTAACGTTTGTTGAAACTGCCCAACATCTTCTTTTTCCATCGCTTTTTCCATTTGAGAAAAGGCATCCATTACTTTTCTTTCTCTTTCCATCCAAAGCGGTTGATATTTCGATACTTGCGCATCAACAGCAAGTTGTAATGCCAGCACATTATCCATTTTAGCTTGCTTACCTAAACCTTCTTCAAAGAGCGATTGTTGCGCCTTGTCGTAAGCTAAAGAAATAACTCTAACTTGATCTGGTGTTACTTCCTGCTTCTTTTCATTCCCCTTGATTAAAAATTGCTCTGAGAAAAGTTGTAATACTTGTACTGCTTTTTCATCTTCATTACGCTTCACTAACTGTAACGAGTCATCTAACAACCCTGTTAGCTCATTCCACTCTTCAGCATATATACGTAATGGAAACATTATAATTAGAAATGCTATCAATCCAATTAATGTTCTCTTCATCCCGGTCCCCCCTATAACTACTAGTACAAAATATGTTAATTGGGACAAGAATAGAACAGAACTGAACCGAAAAATATATTATCGTTTTACAAAGAAAAAATTCTCTTTAAGCAGAGAATTTTTTCTTTGACATCCTTTTCTTTTTTACGAAATATCTATATAAACTATAACAAAGTATACTACCACCTAAAATGAATAATAAAATAGCACACGCAGCATGCATAAAGAACTCCTCTGGTAGCATTAATATAACTGGATCCGTTTCAATATCAAACATCCAATAATCATTACTGAATAAAAGCTTATGGAATAATACAAAGCTCTTTTCAAAATTAATAGCGATTGGTAACATAAGCGCTATCGGAAAAATGATTGTTAAAATCGATCCGTGCAGTAAAAACTTTTCATTTTTCTTTTTTAATAAATAAATTCCGCCTATCACTGCAATCATAATTGTCGCATACATCACATATTGAATCTTTACTAAAATATTTTTAACATCTACAAAATGAATACGGCCATTTGTAGACATATCTAATGTTGGCAAATGTAATGCTCCGTCATAAAACGGGGATAAATATGTAATAAGCACATCGTAATTTCTTTTAATTTCATCCTTCGTCATATCCGCTAAATCAGGAATATTTAAAAAATCAATTTCAAAATAATACAGCCATTTTCCATACACAACTGCCGTTGTTGCAAGTGCAAAAATAGAAAATGCTATGCTATATGAAACAATTAAAGTAATCAATCGATCCAATATTTTTGTACCACTCTTATTTTTCTCCATGTTCTCCCCCTAAATGTTCTAACCATCATAAAGAAAATTGTTTCCTGTGCTCACGTAAGCAACAATAATATGTAATACATAGTACAGCAACGCTTAACCAAAACGTAAAATAACCAATTTCCTCTACAAACAAATGCATAATTCCATATCGCGGCATTTGCCAAAATAAATAATCAATTGCATCGTTATGCAACGTCCACACACCCGCTACTATAAAATGCCATTTTTTTATACGGTAAAATGGAGCATATAAAACACCTTGCACCGCCATCGCAAAGTGCGAAAGCATTAACATGTAGCCCATAAGGCCAATAGGACCTTTTACGTAAATCATAATCGCATTTACAACAACAGCCCAAATACCATATTTTATTAAAGTAACAATCGCTAGCGCTTCTATTAATCCCCAGTTTCTCTTTGTCAAAAAAGCAATTAAAACAAAGACAAAAAAGAGACTCGCCATAGGACTATCTGGTACAAACGGCCAAAATATAGGTGACGTTTCTTTCAATTGATTTCCGTACCATATAAACCCGTAAATTGTACCTAATATGTTAACAACCAATAAAAATAATAATACCGAGCGTTGTCTTAACATTGCATACAAGTACACCAATCTGTATGTCCAACACCTTTCAAGCAAAGTAATTCATTCACTAAATCCTACTCTATTATAACAAACTTCATCCAACTAAATAGAAAAGCTGACTACAAATTTTGTAGTCAGCTTTTTATTATTTTTTATTATACTTTGCAACGAATTCCGAAAGCTTCTTCAGTTCCTCATCTGTACCTTTAAATACACCTTTAGGCATGGAACCTTTTCCATCTTTCGCAATTTTAGCAATTTCTTCTGGCTTTAAAGTTAAGTTTTGCAGTGCTGGTGCTGCCGCCCCGCCCTGTAAGTTGTCACCATGACATGTTAAACAAGTATTTTTTTGCATTAATTTATAGCCATCATCATTTTTATCAACTGGCGCTGTTTTTACAATTGCTCCTTGTTTCTTTGCAGCTTCCCAGTCGTGGTGTGCTACAGATTCCCAAGTTAAAAAGATAATCGATGCAATTGCTAAAAGCATAAATCCAGTTGCTACAGGACGCTTCAATGGACGTCTTTCTGGACCTCGATCAAGAAATGGAGCTAACAGTAATGCACCAAACGCAATCCCTGGCATAATAAACGCTCCAATTACAGTAAATGAACCGGAAGCATAAGAATACTTTAATAACTGATACAAGAATAAGAAATACCAATCTGGAAGTGGTATATATCCAGCATCTGTTGGATCCGCCATTCTCTCAAGTGGCGACGGATGCGCCACTGTTAAACATAAATAACCGATTAAAAAAACTGCACCAACCATCCATTCTTTTAACAAGAAGTTCGGCCAAAATGCTTCTGTTTTCCCTGGGTATTCAGAATAGTCTTTTGGAATATTTGGTTTCCGAGCTACTGGTACCCGAGAATCTCCTACAAACTTCATCCCTTTGCCGCGATGCATAATCTCCCTCCTTTAGTTCTTTCCCCTTTAATTTAGCAATCTCTTATAGTGGACCGGAAATACCTTGTTTGCGAATCATGATGAAGTGGAAGGCCATTAAACCTAGAAGTGCTGCTGGTAAGAAGAAGACGTGAATAGCAAAGAAGCGAGTTAATGTTTGAGCGCCAACAATTTCGGAATGACCAGCGAGTAATGTTTTAATATAAGGACCAATGAGCGGTGTTTGCTCTGCAATTTGAATCCCTACTTTTGTAGCAAATAAAGCTTTCATATCCCACGGTAATAAATATCCGGTAAAACCAAGACCTAACATAACAAAGAAAATAAGAACACCAACAATCCAATTTAACTCACGGGGCTTTTTATACGCACCTTGGAAGAAAACTCTGAGTGTATGTAAAAACATCATTACAATTACGAGACTAGCACCCCAGTGGTGCATACCACGAACAATTTGCCCATAAGCAACTTCATTTTGTAAATAGTAAACGGATTCCCAAGCATTTTTAATATCAGGCACATAATACATCGTCAAAAACATTCCAGATAAAATTTGAATTACAGTAACGAAAAAGGTAAGTCCTCCAAAGCAATAGACGAATGCAGAAAAGTGATGTGCCGGGTTTACATGTTCAGGTACTTCATGATCAGCGATATCACGCCATATTGGTGTAATATCTAATCTTTCATCTACCCAATCATAAATTTTATTTAACATCTACTTTGCACCCCCTCTTGGCTTTGCTTTTCCTAGATACAGCGTTCCATCTTTCACTTTAGACTCGTACACATCAAGCGGAGCAAGGGGTGGCGTACCCTTAATGTTCATCCCATCTTTTGTATAACGCCCCCCGTGACATGGGCAAAAGAATTGATTCGGATGTGCTTTGTCCGAATTCCAGTTAACTGTACATCCTAAATGTTTACATACTGGAGAGAACGCAACAATGTCTCCGCTTTCATCTTTATGAACCCAAGCCGATTTTGGTTCTTCAGACTTGTACCAACCATCAACCTGCTTCACTTTAAAATCGAAACGCTTCGGCTCTGTTGTAATATCCTTTACTTGCGCAACAGCAACCATATCTGTTCCGGCTTCTTTTCTTAACACCGGATCAAGCGCAAATCGCGTCATCGGCATTAAAATACCGGCAGCCATAAAGCCTCCTACCCCTGTGAGTGTGTAATTTAAAAATTGTCTTCTTGACACGCGATGTTCTTTCTCGCTCACGAAAATTTCCCCCCTCTATCAGAAATTGTCCCCTCGTGATAAATTATATAAAAAATAAAAACTAGGACACTATCATGATATAATACGCTCATGCACAGGTCAATATCATACTACTCATAATAATAAGAACTTTCTGTTTATTGCGAGTTTCCCCACTTCTCTTCCAACATCACCATTATATTTTTTATATGTGCATGAATAACTTCTCTTTTTGCTTGATCACTAAATTGTTCTAATGCTAATGAAGGAAACCAAAATAAATCTCCCTGTAACTCTTGTATATCCTCTTTCCATGAAAAATCACTTGTAACATAAGCAATATGCTTAAAACCTTCGCTTCGTAAATGATTTGTCCATTCTTGCAAACGACCTTTTTCATTCTTTTGACTTTCTACTAAATACGTAAAAGCAGGCAGTAAAAGCACCCTTCCTTTATACTCTCTTTCCAATTCCATACTCAACAATTCGATAAATTCACCTTGTTCTACAACCATTTTTATTTCTTTCGCTGCCGAAATTGATAAAAGCGGTATTACTCCTGTATCAACATACTCTCTTGCTTGCTCAAACTGTTCCACATCTTTTACAATCCATTTCAAATTTCTTCCCCCCTTCATTTACAAATGACAGAACTTTCACTTTATATATATTAAACCATACTAAAAGAGGTAAAAAAAGAAAAACTACCCAATATAGGTAGTTTTTCTTGATAAAAGTCTGAAATTTGTAAAAATATTAATCCAAATACATTCTATAAAGTTTTTAACTCTGCCGTTAATCTATGAAACGCTTCCTTATCTTGCTTATCTAACGCTTCATCAATTTGTTTCAAAAGGCGTTCTCTTCTAAACGAAAATACACTTTCTTCCAAAAACCTTTCTGCAAGTAAACGATCTTTTTCATTTACTTCAATATGCTTTGGTAGATATGGGTTTTCTTCTAATACAGCTACATAATTCGCATTTTGAAACGATGATTTAAAGTTGAGTTGAATATAAATATCCTCATCTCGATTTAAACGAATATCATGAAACGATTTTTCAGCATCTGTTGTCATAACATTTTGTTTAAAAAAGTGAAACGGTGTGTCTTTCACACAATTCGCTGACATCACTAAGCCACGCGGACAATATTTTGCATGCTCTACGAAGTGGACTTTATGCATCAATTGATCGTGACTCATTAAATAATTCAGAATCCATACACATTCACGCTGTTTCAGTTGGTAATTATTCAAAAACCATTTTACAAAATCCTTCTTCTCGTTTACAGAAACAGGGGTATTCATAGCAATTAAGTCCCTCCTCTGTCTTTCTCTTTTCTTTTTAGATTCAAGAAGCGGCATTCAGTTTCCTTCCAACTTATGAAAAATCCTCTAAATTATATAACAACTCTTCAATATGAATTTGTGTCGGGTCTAGTTGTAATAACTGGGTAAATACTTCTTTCGCCTCTTTTCGCTTTCCTTCTTCCAATAAGAAATAACCGTATTCTTCTAAGAAGTCTGGATGATTCTTAAAAGAAGTATATGCACTTTCATAGTGTTTTAATGCATCCGAATACATTTCTAATTGTTTTTTTGCATACGCAAGGTCCCAAAGTAGTTGTGTATCTGGTTCTCCACTATCAATAGCACGCTCTACAATTGCAATTAAATCTTCGTACTTTTCTTGTTCTTTTAAGATATACGCATATTTTAATGTTGCGCCTAAATGCCCTGGATCTAACTCAAGTGCTTTTTGAAGAACTTCCTCTGCTTCTACTATTTTTCCTAATTTCGCCGCAATGTTCGCTAACTCTACATAAAACGGAACTGACAGCTCATCTACTTTAATTCCTTCATGAAGCGTTTCATAGCTTTCTTGAAGCATTCCTTCTTTTTCATAGCTTTTCGCTAAATACATGTACAGTGATGCGTACTCAGGGTCTAATTCTTTTAGTTCTTGCCAAGCACCGATTGCTCTCTGATATTCTTCACCTTGGTATAATGTGAAGGCATATCCAAATAATGAGTGAATATCTTTTTGTTCCTCTAGGCCTGCTTCATAATAAGAAATCGCCTCTTCCCAGTTTCCAATCGCACTTAACGTTTCTGCAAGACGAAGTGCGATCACAACACCACCCATTACTTTATGTTCCGCTAATAGCGATTCATAATAAGTAATTGCCTTTTGTTCTTCACCTTTACTACTATATAATTCTGCTAACCCAAACGTAATAACAGGTTCATCAGGCATCATTTCTTTCGCCTTTAATAGTTTTTGCTCTGCTACATCATCAAAACCTTGCATTTGGAATAAATCTGCAACAAGTAATAAAGATTGAACATATAAATCGTCATTTTCTGGAATATCATGAAGTACTTCAATCGCTTCATCTTCTTTATCTAGATCAATATATAATTCTGCTAAAAATACAGTGAATTCACTTTCTTCCGGATACAGTAAACGTAAGTCTTCAGTAATCGCTAATGCCTCATCTGTAAATCCAAGTGTATGATAGTAACGAGCGATATCATACTTCTCTTCATCATTTGCAATTTTTAATTGTTCTTTTAATAATTGTAATCCTTTTTCCGCTTCACCATTTTCAATATATGAAACAACTTGTTCAAACTTTTGCATAAACGTCTCCTTTAATTCTAAAAAATATTCTCTTCTGTTCATTTACCCCGCTATTAACGGGCAGTAAGACCCCCACCTCAAAATTCAGCTAAGGCAAAGAAGTTAGTTTGGGGATCAACTGCCCGTAAAAGCCCGATTGGTTCAACTAATAATCAGCGGGGGATAAACATCCCCCCACTGATTAAAGTTTCACTTTATCATAAGCAACTCACTGTTAGAACGCAACCTTTAGAATGAGCATGCTTCTTCTTATACTTCTTCTTACAGAGTAGGTAATTGTTCAAAAGGTTCGGATATGACACCGATACCTTATCATCATCTTCTATTGTACCGCTTTCTTTTATGACCGTGCAAATAACTTCTCTCACTAATTATCAAGCCATACAAACCGTGATTTACAGAACAACTTAATTACCAGTCTTCAACCTTTATTTTTAATACGATAAAAAAGGCTCCTATAATAGGAGCCTTCACAATCTCTTAAGAATATGTTTCTTCTTTCTGTACTTGCTCATTTACAAGCTCTTTCAGCAACTCTATAATTTCATCATTTTCTTCTTTCAAACCGACAGTAATACGAATACCATCATCGATACCAAATGCAGCACCAGAACGAACGATATATCCTTTTTTCATTAATCGTTCGAAAGCTTCATTACCCGGTATACCAAGTTTTAAGAAAATGAAATTTGTTTGAGATGGATAATAGAATACGTTATATTCTTTACAAAATGCATAATACTGATTTAGACCTTCAGCATTCTTTTTCACACAATCTTGTAAAAAGGCTTGATCTTCTAATGCAGCGAGTGCTACAGATTGCGCTACAGTTGATGTATTGAATGGTAACCTTGCTACTTCTAGCTGTCCGATTAACTTCGCATCCCCAATCGCATATCCGATACGAAAAGCAGCTAAACCATATGCTTTTGAAAACGTGCGTAAAACCATAAGATTTTCATACTTTTCAAGAAGTGGTAATGTTTGCGGATAGTCTTCTGCTTCCGCGTATTCATAATATGCTTCGTCCATAATAACGAGAGCCGACTTAGGAACCGATTCTAAAAATGAAAGTAATTTTTGTTTCTCAACATATGTACCTGTCGGATTATTCGGATTACAAATCCATACAATTTTCGTTTTATCATCTACTTGCTCTAGCATTGCATCTAAATCGTGAATACCATCTTTAAGTGATACTTCACGAACTTCTGCTCCTTCAATAACAGCATGGTGATGATATTGTGAAAACGTAGGATTCGCCATTACAACGTTTGTTCCTTCATGTAGTAACGCTCGGCTAATCATTTGAATGACTTCATCTAATCCACTACCAAATAGTAGTTGTTCTGCTTTTACACCTAAATGTTCCGCTACTTTTGTCCGAAGTTCAAAGGCATATCCATCTGGATAAAGGGCATATTGGCTCGCTAAAGAAGTTAATGCTTCTGTCACACGCGCTGAGCAACCGAATGGATTTTCGTTCGATGCTAATTTCACAATTTTCGATAATCCATATTCCCTTTTTACTTCTTCAATGTTTTTCCCAGGTACATACGCTCTCAAAGTTAACAATTGCTCTTTCACTCTCATTTTTCTTCCCCCAGTCATTTCATTCAATTTGATTACAATACAGTTATAGCCCCTTACTGTAATCTTTTATCATAACCGTCACTATTACGAGAATACCTCTAAATGAGCACTTCACAACACTTCGCTATCATTTTAAACCATATCTTTTTGAAATGCCTCTAACGCAATATGAACAGTCTCATCTGAAATAGATACGACATTCACTACCCCATATTCCTGCATAAGCACCATATGAATTGCTCCTGCATTTGCTTTCTTATCTTGTTTCATCAATTGAACGAGGCGCTCTACATTCAAATCTCTTGGCATTTTTGGATAGCCGTATTTCAAGAACCACTGCTTCATATCTTCATAAGCAAGATTAACCTTGTACACTTGCTCACTTAAAAATATGGCGAATAACATTCCAACCGCTACGCCGTCACCGTGAGTAATATTTCCATACCCTAGCTCTTTTTCAAGAGCATGTCCTAACGTATGTCCAAAGTTCAAATGGGCACGTACACCCTTCTCTGTTTCATCTTGTGATACAACATTTGCCTTTACAGGAATCGCCTTCGTTAATATATGGATTAACTTCTCATCACGAAGATCCGCTAATGTTTGCACTTCTTCTTTTAACCAATGATATAGCTCCACATCACCAATAAGAGCATGCTTTATCACCTCTGCATAACCTGAACGCCACTCTTTTTTAGGAAGAGACTGTAAAAACGGTGTATGATATACAACTGCTTCTGGCTGATGGAATGCACCAATCATATTTTTACCTAACGGATGATTAATCGCTACTTTCCCACCTACTGCGCTATCGTGCGCTAATAAAGTCGTCGGAACCTGCACAAAGCGAATACCACGCATAAACGATGCAGCAACAAAACCAGCTAAATCTCCAATCATTCCGCCTCCCAGTGCAAGAATTAAAGAATTTCTATCTAATTTATTTTCAAGAGCTGACGTATGAGCCGCATAGAAATTTTCGAAAGACTTCTCTTTTTCGCCACTTGGTACAACAAACGAAAACACGTCCTGCTCCACTTGTAATGCATCGATAACTGTCTGTAAATGTAGTGATGCAACAGCTTCATCTGAAATGATCATTACGTTAGATACAGCTGGCTGCATATTTTGAACGATCATTGTTAAGTGTGACAACGCTTCTTTACCAACATGTACATCATATTCTTTTGATTTCGTTTGAATATGTATGTTTCCCATTAAAATCCCCTCGCATATTCATTATGTTTCTCAATATTTTCACGAATCAGTTCCATACGATCTAATCCGAATTGTTCTATTAAAGCTGTTGCTAATTCCCAAGCCACAACCGCTTCTGCAACGACACTAGCTGCTGGTACTGCACAACTATCTGAACGTTCAATGCTCGCTGTAAAAGGCTCTTTCGTATCAATATCTACACTTTGAAGAGGTTTATAAAGTGTAGGTATCGGTTTCATCACACCGCGCACAACAATTGGCATTCCAGTCGTCATACCGCCTTCCAATCCACCTGCATTATTTGTTCTTTTTGTATATCCATGCTCCTCATTCCATAGAATTTCATCATGAACTTCACTTCCCGGTCTATGCGCTGCTTCAAAACCAATTCCAATCTCGACACCTTTAAAAGCATTAATACTCATAATTGCAGCTGCTAATTTCGCATCCAGTTTTCGATCATAATGCACGTAGCTACCTACTCCAATTGGCATTCCTTCCACAATTACTTCAACGATTCCACCAATTGAATCACCATTTGCTTTCGCATCATCAATCGCTTTCATCATTTGGTTACCAGCTTCGTCATCTAAGCAACGTACAGGAGATGCTTCTGTAATACTCTTTAATTCTTCAATTGAACTATACGTAACCTCCTTAGCTTGTACACCGCCAATTTCAATTACATGGCCCGCCACTTTAATACCAAGTTCTGCTAACACCTTTTTAGCAACCGCACCAGCAGCAACACGCACCGTCGTTTCGCGCGCTGACGAACGTTCCAGTACATTCCTCATATCTCTATGACCATATTTAATTGCACCATTTAAATCAGCATGCCCAGGTCTTGGTTTTGTCACTTTCCTTTTCATCTCTTTTTCTTCTTGTTCCGTTAAAGGTTCTGCACCCATAACTTTTGTCCAATGGGCAAAATCACGATTTTCAACAACGAGTGCAATAGGGGAACCTAATGTTTCTCCATGTCTAACACCACTTAAAATTTGCACTTGATCCGTTTCAATTTGCATGCGTCTACCACGCCCATACCCCTTTTGCCTTCTAGCTAACTCTTCGTTTATATCATCCGCTACTAAAGACAATCCTGCTGGAACACCCTCTATAATTGTTGTAAGTTGCGGACCATGAGATTCACCAGCTGTAATATATCGCATACGTTATTCCTCTTTTCGTATATGTATTTATCTCACTATATTAACTTTTATCATTCTAAAAATATTAAAGAAATTATATCATATATCGACCATTTTCTTATTCTATATTTCCGATAGGCCTAATTTAAATATCAATATATCATAACAGCTCAAACTTCGTAACTAATTGAAAATAAAAAAAGTGCAAGAAGAATACCCCTATTCTTCTTGCACTTTTTACTATTATCACAGTGATTAAAGCGTTTACAAATTATTTCAAAATAATTAGTAAATCCATTCATTCATTAATTTTGAGTAGTCAACTAATTCTTCTTCTTTAAAGAAAATAGCAATCTCGCGCTCTGCGCTTTCTAAAGAATCAGAACCATGGATAATGTTTTTCGCAACAGTTACACCGAAATCTCCACGAATTGTTCCAGGAGCTGCTTCATGTGGTCTTGTTTTCCCCATCATGTTACGCGCTGTATCTACTACACCTTCACCTTGCCATACCATTGCGAATACAGGTCCAGATGTAATAAAGTCTACTAACTCACCAAAGAAAGGTTTTTCCTTATGCTCAGCGTAGTGTTGTCCAGCAATTTCCGGAGTGACTTGCATTAATTTTGCACCAACTAATTGAAAGCCTTTTTTCTCAAAACGAGCTAGAATTTCCCCAATGAAGGCACGTTGTACACCGTCTGGTTTTACCATTAGAAATGTTTTTTCCATAAAAAATCTCTCCACTTCTGAATTATGTATGTAATTGTATATCCCCACACACATATTATCACCCTTATCACAATTGTGCAATAGTTTTGAAATAGAGAGATTATTTTATTTTTTAGAATAAACATTAAAATTTTCGTTTTCCAATATACTTTGCAACATTTTGTAATGCGTACTTTGCTTGTCCACGTGGGAGTGGTTTTATTATTTCTAAAGCTTTATGTAAATAACGTTCACTAAACGCAAATGCTTGATCAATTGCTGTACTATTTTTTACAGCATCAATAATTTCTTGCATTTCACTTGCTGTTGAATTTTCATGTACAGATGTGATTTTCTGACGAAGTACGGGATCTTCCATCGCATATAAAGCAGGAAGTGTAATATTCCCTTGTAGTAAATCTCCACCAGCAGGTTTTCCAAGTTTCTCTTCTGTAGAAACGAAGTCTAAAATGTCATCAATAATTTGATAAGACATTCCTACAAAATACCCATACCAAAATAGACGATTTACCGTATCACGATTAGCACCAGCAGCAATCGCTCCCAATTGACAACTCGCGGCAATTAATAATGCTGTTTTTCGCTTTATTCTTCTTAAATACGTTCTTAAATTTTGGTCATAATTGTATTTATCTTTAATTTGTTCAATTTCACCTTTACAGACTTCTAAAATAGTATGCGATAACGCTTGATGTGCCTCTGGAATTTCGATATTTGTTATACATTCAAGAGACTTAGCGAACAGATAGTCCCCTGTATACATCGCAATACGATCTCCCCATTTCGCATTCACAGTCGCACTGCCACGTCGTAAAAATGCAGCATCAATAACATCATCGTGAACAAGAGAAGCCATATGAATAAGTTCTAACGCAACAGCAACATGCTTAATCGCATCTAACTTATAATCTCCAAATTTCCCTGCAAGCAACACAAATACAGGACGAATTCGTTTCCCACCAGCTTCAATAAGCTGTAATGCTGCCTCTTCTACTAATGGCTGTTCAGAAGCGACTGTCTTTTTTAATTCATTTTCTATCACATTAATATCCGATCGTAAAAAAGAGTACATAAGTTGTAACTTCATATTGTTCACCTTAACCTAAAACTTCTTTTTTTCTATTTTAATTCTGGTTTAATACCTAAATGCATCGCTGCTACCCCAAAAGTAAATGGTTTCACTTGCACACGTTCAAGCCCAGCTTGCTCAAACATTTGAGCCAATTCTTTCATCCCTGGGAACGTACTAGCAGATTCTTGAAGCCATGAATATTCTTTATAACTTTTCGCAAACATCTTTCCAAATAACGGCATGATATATTTAAAGTATAAAATATACCCTTGTCGAAAACCAATCATTGTTGGTTGAGATGTTTCTAAACAGATTACTTTTCCACCTGGTTTTACTACACGTGTCATTTCTTTTAATACGTGCATATAATCCGGTACGTTACGTAAACCAAACCCAATCGTCACATAATCAAACGTATTATCTTCAAATGGAAGTTCCATTGCATTCCCATGTAGAAGTTCTACTTGTTTTAATTGTAACGCCTCTACCTTTTGCTTACCGACAGATAACATATTTTCACTGAAGTCTAAGCCAACAACCTTTCCTTGTTCACCTACGGCTCCAGCTAGCGCAATTGTCCAATCTGCGGTTCCACAGCATACATCAAGCGCTTGACTGCCTGGTTGTACATCCATAATTCGCATCGTTTCTTTACGCCACGCTTTATGTCTTTGAAAACTAATTACAGAATTCATCACATCGTATTTATCAGAAATCTTTTCAAATACGTCATGTACTCTTTCTTCTTTTGATTGTTGCATGCTCGTACCTTCTTCCAATGTAAAATTGCTTATGTCTTCTATTTATCCCTTAACACAGAATTTATTTCATTAATGTCTATGTGATTTTCTAAAAATTGTTTTTCTTTCTTTCTCAATTCCATCATCCAACTATTAATCACTACTTCTGCTTTATCCCCTAAAGCATCTTGCATCGCTTGAAAAACAGGTGAATGTTGTTTATCAGCATACAATTGAATTTCTTTTTGAAGACGATTTCCACCTAATACGTATGTGATAAATGGCTTCCAATGTGATAAATGAAAATGATCACATGTTTTTTGAAGGAGCGCAGACTCAATCGTTACTACGCTTTTCATTATGTCATCCGTCGTTTCATGCGCTTTTTGGTATAACATAATTTTGTGTTCATTTATCTCTTTAATTCCTTCAGCAAGTGCACGAATTAAAACAATATCACGATTCATAGACAATAAATAATAATATAGTCCACTATAGTAATCGCCTGCAAGTACTGTTAATTGACGACATTTATGCGATTCAATCGCTTCCTCGCCTGCTTTATTTGATACCTTTTCATGCGTATCAAGCGCAATTTGCACAAGCATAATCGTTACTACGTAATGCTCAATTTGTTCTATATGTAAGTTTGCACTCTTTAAAGCACCATATAACAATGCTATCTTTTCTTCATCAATAAATGGTTCTTCAATATAGTTTATAAAATAAGGATGGCGTAATTTCTCCATCAATTTCTCTTTTATACCCGCATACCCTCCGTAGATGTCACACACAAAAAATCACCCTTGTTTTCTAATTCATAAAACTTATTATAACACATACACTCTATTTTCTATAACCAAAACTTGGCTACACCTACCATTCATGTAAGCAATTTTTCTAATCTCACTCTGTCTAGCTAAAACTATATCATTTATTTACTAAAAAAAAAAAGAAAAGCAGTTTCCCGCTTTTCTTTACTTCGTTTTAATAAACGATAAAATTTCACTGCGCGCTGCAGCATCATTTTCAAGCACACCACGCACTGCTGTCGTTACTGTTTTCGCACCTGGTTTTTTCACACCACGCATCGTCATACACATATGTTCTGCTTCTACTACTACCATTACACCATGAGGCTCTAGTACTTCCATAATAGAGTTCGCTACTGTTGATGTAATACGTTCTTGCAGTTGTGGACGACGTGCAATTGTATCTACAGTACGAGCTAATTTACTTAACCCTGTCACCTTTCCACCTTGCGGAATATATGCAACGTGAGCAACTCCATAGAATGGAACTAAATGATGCTCACACATCGAATAAAATGGTATATCTTTTACTAGTACAAGCTCTTCGTGATCTTCTCCGAATACTTTATGCAAATGCTCTTTCGGATCTTCATGCATACCTGAGAACACTTCTGCGTACATTTTTGCAACACGTTTTGGTGTATCAAGTACTCCCTCACGATTTGGATCATCCCCAATCGCCTCTAAAATAAGGCGTACTGCATGTTCAATTTGTTCTAAATTAACTTTTGCCATCCGCTAGCCCTCCCGAAAACCTAAAAGTGATACGAACACATTCTAGCATATTTATGTTTTTAAAAGCAAAAAGAAGAGTTCCCAAAAAGGAAACTCTTCTTCCCTGTTAATATGTAAGGATTATTTAACCGCATCTTTTAACGCTTTACCAGGTTTGAATGCAGGTACTTTACTTGCAGCGATTTCAATCTCCTCACCTGTTTGTGGGTTACGACCTTTACGAGCCGCACGCTCACGAACTTCGAAGTTACCGAATCCGATCAGTTGTACTTTATCACCTTGTTTTAAAGCTTCTAAGATAGAATCAAAAACAGCGTCTACTGCTTTTGTTGCGTCCTTTTTAGAAAGGGAACTTGCTTCTGCAACAGCATTGATTAAATCTGTCTTGTTCATGCCATTCACCTCCTCCCAAAGATAAGACTGTATAATGATCATAAAATGAGTCTTACTTTCATTTGTAGGCAATTTTTACAAATTCTATACTACAAAGATGTAGATAAATCATTATCAACGCCTATATTATACGATTCTCCTTTATAATTCAATATTTTTAAGGAAATTGTTACTGTGAAAATGTGAAAATCTGATGAAACTTGACAATTTACAACAATGTATTAGATAATGACTGTTTATTTTTCTATTTTATAATCAAAAAAAACAAAAAATCCCTCTACAATGAGAGGGATTTTTCTTATAGTATAATCGCAATTAATCCGCCAGATCCTTCATTAATAATTCTTTCTAGCGTTTCTTTTAATTTATATCTAGCGTTTTCTGGCATTAAGGATAATTTCGCTTGAATTCCTTCTCGAACAATTGAGCTAAGCGAACGTCCAAATATATCAGAATTCCAAATTGATAACGGGTCATCTTCAAAATCTTGCATTAAATAACGAACTAATTCTTCACTTTGCTTTTCAGTACCAATGATCGGTTCAAACGTTGACTCTACATCTACTTTAATCATATGAATGGATGGCGCTACCGCTTTTAACTTCACACCAAACCTTGAACCGTGACGAATAATTTCTGGCTCATCTAAGCTCATATCTGCTAGCGCAGGCGCTGCTACACCATATCCTGTTTGCTTAACCATACGCAGTGCGTCTGCGACTTGGTCGTATTCTGTTTTCGCATGAGATAGATCGAGCATAAGCTTCAATAAATGATCTTTCCCCCGAATTTCTACCCCTACTACTTCTTTTAAAATCTGATCATATAATTCATCTGGCGCATATAAATCAATCTCCGCCACACCTTGCCCCATATCAATGCCAGCTAAGCTCGCTCGATCAATAAATTCATATTGACTAAACTGCCAAACAACCCGATCCACATCACGAAGACGTTTTATATCCTTCACAGTTTCTTGAACTGCTTCTTGATAACTTTGACGCAACCAATGCCCTTCATTTAGCACCATTACCCAGCTCGGAAGGTTCACATTCACTTCTAATACAGGGAATTCAAATAGCGCTTCACGAAGTACATTATATACATCTGTTTCTCTTAAACTCTCCACACTCATTGCAATAACCGGGATATCATATTCTTCTGATAAACTTTGGCGTAATTGCTCTGTATCTGGATGATACGGCTGTACCGTATTAATTATCATAATGAAAGGTTTTCCTACTTCTTTCAATTCATTTACAACGCGTTCTTCTGCCTCTATATAATCTCTTCTTGGAATTTCACCAATTGTTCCATCTGTTGTAATTACAACACCAATTGTTGAATGTTCTTGAATTACTTTACGCGTGCCGATTTCTGCAGCTTCATGGAATGGAATAGGTTCTTCATACCAAGGGGTATTAATCATGCGCGGGCCATTCTCATCTTCATAGCCCTTCGCTCCTGGAACCGTATATCCAACACAATCTACTAATCGAATATTCACTTCAAGTCCTTCATCTACTTCGATAGAAACCGCTTGGTTTGGAACAAACTTCGGTTCCGTCGTCATAATTGTACGACCAGCAGCACTTTGAGGCAATTCATCCTGCGCTCTTTGACGGTCAGACTCATTCTCAATATTTGGAATAACTACAAGTTCCATAAATTTTTTAATGAATGTTGATTTCCCTGTTCGAACAGCTCCTACAACTCCAAAATAAATATCACCGCCTGTTCGTTCTGCAATATCTTTAAAAATATCTACCTTTTCCAAGTGATTCCCTCCCTCAAAATTTTTGGGAATAATTCCGCGTTTATAGTCAACTAATACCTTCTCTAACGTTGCCTATAATATCTGATATAATATAATGGTATTCTAGAAGTTCGGACAATATATCATATAATTTTGTCCAATTTCATATGACTATTAAAAAATATCTTTTGTTTGCATCGTAAGTTGTATAACATAAAAAACCTTTCTTCTAGAACTTATTCACTAAAAGAAAGGTTCATGACTTATGATTTTAAAAAAATTGGTTCTCCGTCCTTTACTGTGTACGGTAAAGAATAAGCTGGTACAAACGGGGAACCTTTCGAAAGTATGTTTCGAATATCTTCTCCCTCCGTAAACTGCCCTTCATTTTTTTTCAAAGCGTCATATAAGTCGATTCTATAATCAACAAAAACTTCTCCTTTTTCATTAATTACAAAAGGAAGTCCTTTACCAGAATATGGACTTGTCACTTGTGGCACATCTTTATATCCTAGTTTTTTAAAATCCAATTCATATACACCATCTGAAATTACTTTTTTAAAAGGTGGATATTGATGTTCATCACGATACATCCTAAGCTTTAAAGATAGTTCCTGAATTTGTTCAGCCATCCTAACATCAATTAACTTTACTGTTGGATTTGTTTCAACGTCTATTAATACGTATTGATATACTCCTCCACTTTCATATGCATTCCCTGGTGCTTCTTGTATGTAACGCGGGGCAATCTGTTGAAAGTCGATTGGATACTTTTGATAAATAGGTGTACTCATATCCCTCGTCTTAATTGGCAATATCCCATCATTTTGCTCCTTAAATGTCACAACAGCTTTTTGAACAACCTGTAGCTGATCTTCATAAGGAACCGCATTTTGCTTCATATTTTCTTTCGGATACAGACACCCCGTTAAAAGGCTCATACAACAAAATATTAAAATAATATGGACTTTTTTCACTAGCATCACCTTTTCATACTAATATAACTTGCTCCGTATGTAGTATTTTCGAGACCATTCCATTTACTGCTGTACAGGTCCACTAAATACAACAAGAAAAATAACAATTCCTGACACAACCATAAGGGTGTACGCTACTAACGCTGTAATCCCTTTCAAAAATTTATTCTGTATTTTATGTCTACTTAATAAAATAAAACTTACTGCAAAAAACATAAATCCAATTGCCCCTAAAGCCAACCACATTTTCATAAGCCCTTCTGACATATACACACCCCTTTTTATTAATCTATTTTTATACTATTTTAACAAATTAAAATCTTTAAACAAATACAAAAAGAACATTTTACTACAAATTACGAATATGTAACTTTAATCAATAGGTTTTTCAGCATTTTCCACTAATCTAGATAAAAATAAAACCGAAGCGATTGTATCTCTCGCTTCGGTTGACCAAATATGCCCAAAAACAGCTCTATTCCCATTCTTTCATGGCTATCATATGCAATCTACAAACTCTTTGTTTCTCATAATTTATTTTTTAAACATTTTGCTTAACGAGCCAAAATCTGCTGGCATATTATTATTAATAATCGCTTTTACAATTTGATCCTCTTGCTCTTTCGGCACTTCACGTCCCGCCATAAGAGCCACTTGATGAATTAATTGACGAAGTACAGTTTCATCACGTAAATTCGCATTTTGCACGGATGACGCTAATTTAAAAATATCCTCTTTATTTACTTTCGCTTCCTTCTCAATATTATTAAAAATGTTATTATCCATTCTTTTCACCCTCTCCTCAAGTTACTCTTCATCCTATGCAAAAATAAAAAAATGGTGAAAAGACCCATAAAATAAAAAAGCGACAGAAGTACAAATGTACTTCTGTCGCTTTTCTTTACAGTAAGTCAGGTATAGCTTCCACTTCATGTTTTCGAACACGTCCCATCAATGAGCCTACCGCATCTTTTACGTTATTACCATTGAACAGCACGTCATATAAAGCAGCTGTAATCGGCATTTCAACTTCCATTTTCTCTGCCAATTCATGAGCAGCTTTCGTTGTTCTTACACCTTCCACAACCATACCCATGCTTTCTAACACTTCTTCTAAAGAATGTCCTTTTCCAAGCATATTTCCAGCGCGCCAATTTCGGCTATGAACACTTGTACAAGTTACAATTAAGTCTCCCATACCGGTTAGACCAGCAAACGTTAACGGATTCCCGCCCATTTTTCTTCCTAAACGAGCAATCTCTGTTAAACCACGTGTCATCAATGCCGCTTTTGCATTATCACCTAATCCAAGACCATCAGTTATACCAGCAGCTAATGCGATAATATTTTTTAACGCACCACCAAGTTCAACTCCAACGATATCTGGATTTGTGTATACACGGAAATAACTATTCATAAATAAATCTTGTACTTCCTCAGCCGCTTCCATACGCTTTGCTGCAGACGTAACTGTTGTCGCTTGTCGTAAACCAACTTCTTCAGCATGACTCGGTCCAGACAATACAACAACATCTTTAATTAAGTTCTCTGGAATTTCTTCCTCGATCACTTCCGAAATACGTTTTGACGTACCAGGTTCAATCCCTTTACTCGCATGAATCCAAGTAATCGGTTCTGTAACAATTTCTTTCATCTCTTGTAATACATCTCTGTACGCTTTCGTCGGTACTACTAGCAGTACTGTATTTACATCTACTAATGCTTCTTCTAAAGAAGAGTAGGCTACGATTGTGCTTGGCAATGTAATGCCTGGGAGATATCGACTATTCTCATGTTTCGTATTCATTTCATCCATAAGTTCTGAGCGATTTCCCCAAATACGTACATCATGTCCATTGTCAGCTAATACCATCGCTAACGCTGTTCCCCAGCTACCTGCTCCTACTACTGTGATTTTTGTCATAAAATCACATCCTCTCCATTAGTCTCTTGCTCGAGCAATAATGTGAATCGGCGTTCCTACAAAACCGAACGCTTCACGTAAACGATTCTTTAAGAAGCGCTCATATGAAAAGTGCATTAATTCTGTATCGTTTACAAACACAACAAATGTCGGTGGTTTTACCGCAACCTGTGTCGCATAAAAGATTTTCAGACGGCTACCATTATGAGTCGGTGTTGGATTCATCGCTACCGCATCCATAATTACATCGTTTAATACGTTTGTTTGTACACGGATACTATGGCTTTCATTTACCTCATTGATAACCGGTAATAACGTTTGTGTACGTTTTTTCGTTTTTGCAGACAAGAATACAATCGGTGCATAATCCAAGAATTGGAAATGAGCACGAATATTTTCTTCAAATGCTTTCATTGTTTTTTCATCTTTTTTCACTGCATCCCATTTGTTTACAACGATAATAACAGCTCGTCCTGAATCATGAGCATATCCAGCGATTTTTTTATCTTGCTCAATAATTCCTTCTTCTCCGTCTAAAACAACTAAAACAACGTCAGAACGTTCAATCGCTCTAAGTGCACGAAGTACACTATACTTTTCTGTACTTTCATATACTTTTCCTTTTTTACGCATACCAGCTGTATCAATGATTACATAATCTTGATCATCTTTACTATATGGTGTATCGACAGCATCACGCGTCGTTCCTGCGATATTACTTACAATTACACGTTCTTGACCAAGAAGTGCATTTACAAGCGATGATTTCCCTACATTTGGACGTCCAATTAAAGAGAAACGGATTGTTTCATCGTCATACGCCTCTTCTTCAATCTTTGGAAAATGATTTGCAGCTTCATCTAACAAATCACCAAGTCCTAAACCGTGTGTACCTGAAATCGGGAATGGCTCGCCAAATCCTAATGAATAAAAATCATAAATATCACTACGCATTTCTGGATTATCAACCTTATTTACCGCAAGTACAATTGGTTTTTTAGAACGATACAAAATTTTAGCAACTTCTTCATCCGCTGCAGTTACACCATCGCGACCATTCGTCATAAAAATGATAACATCTGCTTCATCAATCGCAACTTCCGCCTGTTGACGAATTTGTGTCAAGAACGGCTCGTCTCCAATATCAATTCCACCTGTATCAATAATGTTAAACTCATGATTTAACCATTCTCCCGCACTATAAATACGGTCTCGAGTTATACCTGGGATATCTTCTACGATTGAAACTCTTTCTCCAACTATTCTATTGAAAATAGTAGATTTTCCTACGTTCGGGCGGCCTACTATTGCTATTACTGGTTTCGGCATATACTTTCATCCTTTCAACTTGCTTCTGTTTATTATGTAAAAAACCCTTCTTTGTGCAAGAAGGGATTTGCATTCCAGAATATTTCTCAACGTATCAAAACACCTCACATTATAACACACGTTCCTAATGTTTCACAATAATATATACATTCTCTTGTAAGCGATGCGCAATACCATCTAAAATTGCCTCTAAATTATTTGCAACAAATTCTAGTTCCTCCATCGACTCACAAACAAATAAAGGAGCACCACCTGCAAATTTTTCTGGCGCTGTTGTAATAACTGCCAGGATAACGCTTTCTAACATCATCTCTTATCTCCCCTTCCTTTCGGGGCTTCCGATGACATATGGACGGCACTTTCTAACGTTGGTACATTTCCTATAACACTTATCGCTTTCTCTGCATCTTGATCTTGCGGTAAGACAAAAATTCCAACCCTACCATCCTCTAAATCACGCTTTGCTAACGGTACAAGCGCTGGTGTACCAGAATCTCTATAAATCCCTAGCGCCACCGAAACATCGTGTAAAACAGCTTGCCGTTGCCCTAAATTTGAGATTGTCACCATCGCATCAATTGATTTCGGTTTTAAAATAAACCCCATGCCATATTTCATAATCTCTTCTTGCCTCGCCGGCAATCCAATATTCATAATATAAATATTATCAATATACAGTCCTGCCCCTTCAAAACGAAGGGGCACGTGCTCAATTTCAACAAGATCATGTAGCCTTTTTCCAGACATTAATTTTTTCGCAATAAAAAATGCGATTATAGCCATAATTACTCCCGCAATCCATGAACGGAACCCTATATACGCAAATGTCGTTGCAAACGACGTTAACATCGCCAAATAGTTGCGACTTTCAAAAACCAATGCAATTCCTTCAATATATGTATTTCCACGCGGTACGAGCTCATATCCATCTAATTGTTGAAGCGTGTTTCTTTCCATATTACGTACATCACGAAATTGTGTTGCCGCTAACGTAAGAAATGTAATGGCAGAAAAATCTTTTTTCAAAATAGACGGGATTGCAATCGCTCCTAAAGCAGCTGCAATTAACCCCATTGCAATATGAATAATTTTCCCATGCAGCCTCGTCGGATATTGCCGCGTATCCGTCCGAAGCATTAACACTCTTGTAACTGTCCCCGCTATTACGCCGCATAAAATGGCTGATGTATATTCAGTCATGCATTACCCTCGCCTTTCTTTTACGTGTTTTTCTCTTAAACTGTTCCATGTATACTGATGCTTTTGCAATCCAAAACAATACTGCCATGAATAATGTAGAAACGGCGACGATATCAAAAAATGCTAAACTACCGTAATCATATGGAAAATTCAATTTCCGAAAAATAAATGTCACTAGCAACTCTCCTTGTAACATCCCTACATATAGGGAACATAATCGTAATATGCGATCCCCATGCAATAACACCGATGCATACACAAGAGCACTACTTAGCAGAAACACTCTATCCACCACAATCCAAATCGGATCATATATTTCTAACAAATGAAAACTTGTATATAACATTGCAATAATAAGTGCCGAAAGTAAGCTATATAATTTTTTCCAAACAGAATATAGCGTAATTCCTATAAAAGAAATAATACAAAGTAGAAGAGCATTTACTGATACCACGAATGAGGCAATCGTTACATGTAACGGAGAGCAAATTATAAAAATCATTATACAAGCGCCTAACTTCCACCGAATAGGGTCCTTTTTCATAAAAAAGGTTACGATGATCCACCCTATCCAAGCTACAAAATAAAAAGTACTTCCATCCATCAACTTCACCTCCTATGTTTTCCATTATGGGAACTTTTTATGAAAGTTAATCCACTTTATTTACGCATAGTTTTTTCTTATAACAGCAACACTTTTAACAAGGAGGTGTTATTTATTATGGGTAAAGATCGCCAAGAACGAAAACTACGAGAATCACGCCGCGTTGAATCTGATCGTAATCAATCACTACAATATCCAGGTGCAACTGGACTTGATACACCAGAGCAGGCTCGAAAACAAAACCAGCACTAATTAATACAAAAAGACGGTTTCGATGTTGTACGAAACCGTCTTTTGCATAATCATTTTAATGATTTTTATTTATATTGAAATAATATTTTGTGTACTATATCCTCCTATCACTTCTTTTGCCCCCACCTATTTCCCTTATAAAAGCAAGTCCTCTCAAAAATCCAGTAACTAATCATCTTCATTTTTTAACCTTTTTTCAATTACAATTTTTATAAAATACCAATTCCATTCTCCACTTTATATTACGAGAAAGAAAAGAAAACAAAAAATCAACCGAACGGTTGATTTTTTATCTCCTACTATAATGCGCAGTATCAATACCACGCTGCATTAACCAATGATATGTTTCACCTTTTACAACAAGAGGTACAGATTGCAACTCTTCTATCGTCTTCGCACCAAGAGCTGTCATAATAAATTTCAAATCTGTATGTAGAAGCTCAATTTCATCCACTAATTTCTCGATACCATCTTGCATTAAAATACGTAAAAAGTAACCAGCAAACGCAGTTGTATTCGCCCCTAATGCGATTGCTTTCGCTACGTCAAGCGCTGTCTGTATACCCCCTGATGCAATAAAAGAGAGGTTATTATTTGTAGAGGTTGCTTCAATAATCGAGGTTGCTGTTTGTATGCCCCAGTTATTAAAATAAGAAAGCATTCGCTGTCTTCTTTCATTTTCAACAGCAGCAAAATTCGTACCACCTTGCCCACCAATATCAATTGCCGTTACACCTACGTTCGCTAACTGTTGCATTGTTTCCTTACTCATCCCAAATCCAACTTCTTTTACAATGACAGGAACTTTACTATTTAAAACAATTTTCTCAATACGCTGAAGTACGCCAGTAAAATCACGGTCTCCTTCTGGCATCGTTAACTCTTGTATGACATTTAAATGAATTTGCAATGCATTCGCTTCAATCATATCAACGGCACGCTCTGCCTGCTCGATAGTTGCCTCACTACCTAAATTAGCAAAGAAAATACCATTTGGGTTTACCTTTCTGATCACCTTATAAGAAGCAGCCTCACTTTCATCTTTTAACGCCGCCATTTGCGAACCTACAGCCATAGCAAGGTTATGTTGTTTCGCTACATATGCTAATTGCTCATTGATATGTAACGTTTTCTCTCCTCCACCACCAGTCATCGCATTGATAAAAATCGGCGAACTTAGTGAAAGTTCGCCGATTTTTGTTTCACATGTTATTGTGTCATAATTTGAATTTGGCAAGCTTTGATGCACAAAATCAATATCATGAAAGCCATGCGTACGAGACTGACCAGTAGAAAGAGCGTATTCAATATGATCTAATTTACGTTTTGCCCTTACCACTTGTACCCCTCATTATTTCTTTAATTTTTTCAGTTGTTCACCAATAATATCACTTAATTGGAAAGTAGCAGAATCAGCATTTGGCTCATACTGACTATAATCTTCAATTACATTATTTTCCTCAATCGCTTCTTTTATACTTAAAGAAATACGTTTCTCTGCTGCGTGAACTTCAAGTACTTTCACTTTTACTTCTTGTCCCATTTCCAATACTTCATTCGGATTTTTCACGTGACGATTTGCAATTTGAGATACGTGTACAAGTCCTTCAACGCCAGGTAAAATCTCAACGAATGCACCAAATGTAACAAGGCGTTTTACTACTCCCTCACGAATATCTCCAGCTTTTATTTCGCCAGCAACGTTTTCCCAAGGTCCTGGTTGAGCTGCTTTAATCGATAAAGAAATACGTTGTGTATCAGCATCAACAGATAACACCTTTACCTTAACCTTTTGACCTTGCTCTAAAACTTCAGAAGGTTGCTCTACACGTTCGTGTGAAATTTGTGAAATGTGAACTAAACCGTCCACGCCACCAACGTTAACGAAAGCACCAAAGTCAGTTAATCGTTGCACTGTTCCTTCAACAACGTCCCCTTCTTTTAATGAAGAAATTGCTTCTTTTTTCTTAGAATCTAGTTCTAATTCTACTACCGCTTTATGCGAAAGGATTACACGATTTTTTTCACGGTCTAATTCAACAATTTTCACCGCTAACGTTTTACCTTTATAGTCAGTAAAGTCTTCTACATAATGTACTTCTACAAGTGAAGCTGGGATAAAACCGCGAACCCCAAGATCCACAACTAATCCGCCATTCACAATATCTTTTACAGTAACATCAAACACATGACCAGAAGTAAATTTCTCTTGTAATTCTACCCATGCTTTTTCTGCATCAACAGCACGTTTAGACAAGACAAGATCATCTTCTTCTAATTTAATAATTTTCAACTCTAGTGTTTGATCTAATTCTACAACATCGCTTGCTTTTTCAATATGAACGTTAGCTAATTCACTAATTGGAATTACGCCATCTGTTTTGTATCCAACATTTACAAGCACTTGTTTCTCTTCAACTTTCGTTACAGAACCTGTAACAACGTCACCAACTTGTAATTCTTTTGAATCCATAACTTCTTCATTCATTTTCTCTACCATGGAAATACCTCCCTACAGAATTGACAAAGCATTTTTTATGTATATACGAAATGAAAACAAAGTTTTCATTTGCATGTTTAAGAATTTCTCATCACATACTTTTTTCAATACCATTCATAAGAAAATATATTAAACCTATATAAATAGTATACAGCAAAACCAGCTTGAAAAAAGTATGTTTTGAAATATAATAGCGAATATATTCTGACAGTTTTATTCCTCTTTAACTAACTTCTTACAAATCAGCTCATTTGTCAAGGAAAGAGACTCACAATTCACGTATCCTTTACATTTCTATTTAAACAAAAAAGAAAGGGGATCATCCCCTTTCTTTATTTCGCAAACACTCTTGAAACAATACTCATAATTTTTTGGACAACTTCTTCAATTGATAAAGAAGTCGTATCTAATTCCAATGCATCATCAGCCTTTTTTAGTGGAGAAACTTCGCGTTCTGAATCTAATTTATCACGCTGAGCAATTTCTTCTTTTAGCTGCTCTAAATTAGAATCGAAACCTTTATTTAAATTTTCTAAATGTCTTCTTTCCGCTCTTTCTTCAACAGAAGCAAGCATAAAGATTTTCACTTCAGCATCCGGTAATACATGTGTACCAATATCACGGCCGTCCATTACAACGCCGCCTTTTTTCGCTAAATCTTGCTGACGGCGTACCATTTCTTCACGAACAAGGCGATGCTTTGCTACAATAGATACTCGATTCGTCACATCAGGTGTACGAATTACTTCAGAAACATCTTGTCCATTTAAAAATACAAGCTGTGTATTTTCTCCTTGCTGAAATTCAATATTTACATTCCTTACAACTTCCATTAACTGCTCTTCATTTTCAATATCTACTTTTTGTTCAAGGGCTGCATATGTAAGCGTACGGTACATTGCGCCTGTATCAATATAAACGTAAGAAAGTTCCTTCGCAACAACTTTTGCCACTGTACTTTTACCAGCAGCTGCTGGACCATCTATAGCAATTGAAATTCGTTTATCCATTGTAACACCTCATTTTTTCACTTATAAAACAAAACGAAAAGCAGGTGTTCACCCTGCTTCTTCTCATTTGCTTCACGTCATTAAATCCTCAATTATTGTAGCATAATCCTTCATAGAAGAAAATGAAAACTACCTATTCACCTGTAAGATTTCCGCTTTGTCTTTTACCATGACACCTTCATAATAAACAATTTTAGATAAATATTTCACTGATGACTTATGTATAAATAACAATTGCACAACAGAAAGACAAATAAATTGTATTATTAATATACGAATAAAAATTCTCTCCATCTTTTCCACCGTAATTGCTCCCTCCTATACTATATTTACACATCTCGTTTCGTAATTTTATACATCGTACATATAGCAGTTAATTTTATTGTCATTTGCGAGGCATACTTTTATACATTTCCATTGTCGAATTTACTAAAAACATGTTATGTTCTAAATGTATTTTTTACTTGAAAGGGGTATAAGAATTGAAAAGAATCCTAGTTTTACACACAGGTGGAACAATTGCAATGGAGGAGGATAAAGAAACTGGAGTCGTACAACCAGGTGAAAAAAATCCTCTTTTAAAATTCATTCCTGATTTAGAAGGCGATGTTGATTTAATCGTTGAAGATGTGTTCCATTTACCATCTCCCCATATGACACCGAGCGAAATGTTACAATTACAAGTCATCATTGATGAAAGAGTAAAACAAGACAACATTCATGGCGTAGTCATTACGCATGGTACTGATACATTAGAAGAAACAGCCTATTTCTTAGATTTAACAGTACAAGCAACTATTCCGATCGTTGTGACAGGTGCAATGCGCTCTAGCAATGAATTAGGTGCTGACGGCCTATATAACTTCTTATCAGCTGTAAAGGTTGCTAGTTGTGATGAAGCTGCAGAAAAAGGTGTTTTAGTCGTATTAAATGACGAAATTCATTGCGCTACAAATGTAACGAAAACACATACAAGTAATGTCGCAACATTCCAAAGCCCACAATACGGACCAATTGGAATGGTAACAAAACGCGGCGTTGTCTTCCATCACGCTTTAGTACATCATGAAACATATACGATAAACACAGTGTCTAAAAATGTAGTTGTTCTAAAAGCATATGCTGGCATGGATGATACATTATTAGCAGCAATCGAAAATCTTCCTGTAGACGGTATTGTTATCGAAGCGCTCGGACAAGGTAATCTACCTCCAAGAACACTTCCTAGTCTAGAACGATTATTAAATAAAGGTATTCCTGTCGTATTAGTTTCTCGCTGTTTCAACGGTATCGTTCAAGACGTATATTCGTATGAAGGTGGTGGTAAACACTTAAAAGATATGGGCGTTGTATTCACATACGGCTTAAATGCACAAAAAGCACGTATTAAATTACTTGTCGCATTAGAGAATACAAATTCTCATGAATCCATTCAAAATATGTTTATGCACGAATAAAAAGGAGTTGTCGAGATTTTCTCGACAACTCCTTTTTATTTTTCTCTTGATGCAATGGTTTGCGCAATCGCATCTCCATGAAATCTACCGTTCTCGATAAATATTTCATTTGCATTATTTCCAGCAGCAATGACACCTGCAATGAAAATATTTTCAGCATTCGTTTCCATTCTATCCTCTGTATAAATTGGACGTCCTGTTTCTTCATCAATCTGAACACCCATCTTCGTTAAGAAGCTATGATCAGGATGATAACCAGTCATCGCAAATACAAAATCGTTTTGGATTGTATAAACTTCACCATCAACTGTAAACGTTAATGTATGCTCAGTAATTTCTTTCACATGAGCCCCGAAATGCATTTGAATTGTACCGTTTCGTACTAACGCCTCAAATTCCGGCAAAATCCAAGGCTTTATGCTTGGCGAATACTCAATTCCACGATACAGTACCGTTACACGCGCACCAGCTTTAACAAGTTCTAATGCGGCATCTACACTCGAATTTTTCCCACCTATAACTACTACGTCTCGATCAAAATAAGGATGCCCCTCTTTAAAATAGTGAGCTACTTTCTTCAATCCCTCACCTGGAACATTCATATAATTTGGATTATCATAATATCCAGTTGCTACAACAATATATTTCGCTATATATGTTTCTTTACTTCCGTCACACTTTGTCGTCTCAACTTGAAAAACTCCTCCATCTTTTTGAACTTTCTCCACTCGCTCAAAAGCATTTACACGTACAGATTTACGTTTTACTACTTCACGATAATACGCAAGCGCTTGATTTCGAACTGGCTTACGATTTTCTGTAATAAAAGCTACATCACCAATTTCTAATTTTTCACTAGAAGAGAAAAATGTTTGATGAGTTGGATAATTATAAATGGCATTTACAATGTTTCCTTTTTCAATTACTAACGGATTTATCCCTACCTTTTGCAACGAAATCGCTGCCGCTAATCCGCACGGACCGCCTCCGATTATAATAACTGTTTCTTTC
This sequence comes from Bacillus cereus group sp. BfR-BA-01355, assembly GCF_022663675.1. Lineage (NCBI taxonomy): Bacteria > Bacillati > Bacillota > Bacilli > Caryophanales > Bacillaceae > Bacillus > Bacillus cereus group sp. BfR-BA-01355. The sequence continues at coordinate 36,309 of NZ_JAKUFY010000009.1, read as the reverse complement.
TGCATACTCGTCCACTCCTAGTCTTCTACCAATACACTATTTATAAAAACAAGAAAAAACCTACTTACAGCAGTAGGTACCTATCTTTATTGTATTCATTTTTCATATATTTGTCATCTAAACGAAACGTACATCCGATAGACATCTGCTAAAAACTGCTGAAATTTAATACCTTGTTTCCCTAATACATTCTCAGGATCAATCTTTCTAGCTGGATCAAGCGTTTTATGTGACACGATATCTTTTTTCGGATTTAAGCCAAAGTTTTGGCATAAATACGCATGATACCATGTAAAACGATTATATGCTTCCCAAAAGTTAACATCACCGCCATAACAAAGTTCCACTCCAATGGCCGCCTTATTCGCGTCATAGCCGTATAAGTCATTATCCGTCGGCACACCATATCGAACATGATACGCAACTTCATTTATAGGAATAATCTCCAATATTGTTTTATCATCTATAAATGTATGCGCCGAAGCTTTCGGTTGTAATTCATTAAAGTAATCTCGATTTCCTATCGCATTGCTTCCTGGATTCCCCGTATCATGGCTTACAATAAATCTCACTTTAGTCAGAGGAATCCCCGGCCGTGAACTTCCATATCCAATATAGTTGCGTTCTATAGGAAACATCGCCATTGCTACCAACTCCCGCTCTAGAAGATTACCTTACTTCCTTATATATGTATTCGGTAGCAACGTCCTTATCGCATATTTCTTACACGAAGAGAAAATCGAAAATATTTGAAGTGAACACCATAAACAACAAGATACTTACAGCCACTCCATAAAAACCGTAAAACCAAACACAATCTTCTTTCGTATCTAAACCGAAAAATTTATTTACCGATTGTAATAATGTGCCACGCTTGCTTTGTTTGTTTCGTAATACTTCCACTCGCTCTACAACATCTGCTGGCATCATAAATCTTTGGTCTACTATCATTTTCATCATTTATCTCTCCTTAAAATCATTTCCGTTTTGTTTATCTAAGGAGAGTATAGCACGTTTGTTCGTATAGAACAAGCGTTCTTTTTTTATTTTTATTTTATTTTTCAGCAAGCCAAGTAAAAATTGAGATTACAACGGCAATAATCGGCCCTACTACAACCACACCAAATATCAAAAACAGTAGCCCTTCCCCGAACATTCTAACGGTACTTACTTTTCGAGCTTTCATCGTTCTTGCAAGTTCTCCATCTAACCTCTTAACCTTTTCTTCTAATTGTTCTACTCGTTCCAGCATTTCATTCTCCATATATAACACCTCATTTAATACTTCAACAAAAAAACGTGATTCCCTCGAAAGGAAATCACGTTTTCTCAAGATATAATATTTTATACCCAACCTCTGAAGCGGCTTGCTTCAGCCATTTTACGAACACCAACCATGTACGCCGCTAAGCGCATGTTCACTTTACGAACTTGTGCTGTTTCATAAATAGAATCAAATGATCTTACCATTACTTTTTCTAAACGTTGTTCTACTTCTTCTTCAGTCCAGTAGTATCCTTGGTTATTTTGTACCCACTCAAAGTAAGATACTGTTACACCACCAGCACTTGCTAACACGTCTGGAACAAGTAAAATTCCGCGATCTGTTAAAATTTTAGTCGCTTCTAATGTTGTTGGACCATTTGCAGCTTCAACAACGATTTTCGCTTTAATATCATTAGCATTTTCTTCTGTAATTTGGTTCTCAATTGCAGCTGGAACTAAAATATCGCAATCAAGTTCTAACAATTCTTTATTTGAAATTGTATTGTTAAATAGCTTTGTTACTGTACCGAAGCTATCACGACGGTCTAATAAATAATCAATATCTAATCCGTTTGGATCATGTAACGCACCGTAAGCATCTGAGATTGCAATAACTTTCGCACCTGCATCATGCATAAATTTAGCTAAGAAGCTACCAGCATTACCGAACCCTTGGACAACAACGCGTGCACCCTTAATATCAATGCCACGTTTTTTCGCAGCTTCACGAATACAAATTGTTACACCTTTCGCTGTTGCTGTTTCACGGCCATGTGATCCACCTAATACAAGCGGTTTACCTGTAATAAATCCTGGTGAATTAAATTCATCAATACGGCTATACTCATCCATCATCCATGCCATAATTTGAGAGTTTGTGAATACATCTGGAGCTGGAATATCTTTCGTCGGACCTACGATTTGGCTAATTGCTCGTACATAACCGCGGCTTAATCTTTCTAACTCACGGAATGACATTTCACGTGGATCACAGATAATTCCACCCTTACCTCCACCATATGGTAAATCAACAATACCACATTTTAAACTCATCCAGATTGAAAGTGCTTTCACTTCATTTTCTGTTACATTCGGATGGAAGCGAATTCCACCTTTCGTTGGACCAACAGCATCATTATGTTGTGCACGATACCCTGTAAATATTTTAACAGTCCCGTCATCCATACGAACTGGTATTTTCACTGTCATCATACGAATTGGTTCTTTTAATAATTCATATACTTCGTTTGGATAACCCAATTTTTCTAACGCTTCACTAATAACAATTTGTGTTGAATTCAATAGTTCAAAATGTTGTTCCCTTTGTTGTTGTGTTTTTGTTTGAGTTCCCTTTTCGGCTACCATAGTAAGTAAACCCCCTGTAATTTCACTTGTTTAGTAAACCTTCATTGCCTAGTATACACCCTTAAATTTGGAATGCAATAGAAAACGCTAACAAATATATACAAACTATTTTCTGTTGCAAGCGTTTTCACTATTATTATAGTCCTTTTATTACTTTTAGAAAAGTAAAATACTTAAATATTTAAATATTTTTTATTTTACTCAAACATACTCCCATAAAACTGCATATTTTATTTTAAAAAAGTATGTTGGAGTATTTACAATCATCCCTTCCCTTATCCAAATAAAAACAAAACCTCAGCTATGTTGTATTAGCTGAGGTTTTGTTTTTTCACAAAGTAATTGTGTATTTGTTCTATCGCATTAAAATCCATTAATTCTTTACCGTACTCCATGATGCGATAAATAGTTGCGGTAGACGGATTACCGTATTCCGCTAAAATAGCTATAAAATCCGCCTTTAACAATTGAATTTGTTCCTCTTCTTCCATCCAAAGATAGAAGCGCTTATCCCACGTATATAGCTTTCCGCCAGTTACACCAAGGTTATATAAGCGATTCGACAGGTTAATTATGTCATCTAGCGTAGCAAACTCATATAATATATGCTCACTTTCATCTAGAGTCACTTGCATTTCAATAAACTCGTCACGAAACTCATCATCTGTATCCATTTCTTGATTTTCTTTCGTTACAATTACAACCATCCCTTGTGCTTGTAGAGAAAATACTTCAACTGCAATCGGACCATCTGCTTCAAATCCTAATTCCTTATTTGCTTCTTGCATCATATCACGAAATAATTGCTGTACTTTCGGCGCATTTCTCCATAAATCTTCTTTCGTTAATCCTCGTTCAGATAAATCATCAAATGTTAGAAAAATTTTTATCTTATTGTAATTTAATCGTTCCAGCCTCATCTCATACCCTCCCTACGTAACCAATGCATCTAATTTTTATTATATGAAATAGAAAATAGATGGTTCTTTTCGAACAACTATTCCGACATTTTTAACCATTCATCCCATTCTTCTTTTGTATCACCAATTAAGGTTGTTTCAATGTCCAACTGGTTTAGAACGCCTAGCTTTCCGATAAAGCCAACAGAAAGAGATTCCCTTTTTTCTTGTAATAAATTTATAAAGTTCATCGTCTTTTTCATTTCTTGTTCGTCAGCAAAAGATACAAATACATATTTCGGCTGTATTTCTTCTACCGCTGACAACATACCATCTTCAGCTAAGCTTGTCCTAATATATATCGCCTCATATCCTTTTAAGCGTAAATACGTTGAAAAAATAAATCCTTGCAATGCATTCTTTTCTAACACAATAACTTTGTGTAAAGAGGAAAACATTGAGGCATTGTGATACACCATTCCTAGACGCGTTTGTAAAAATGATAGTGCATATTGGAATTGCGCCATTGAAATCTCATTATTATTTTTTGACATTAATAAATTGTCTGTCACTCGAAGAACGATACTGGCAACAACCTTCTCTGTTGAATATATACTAAAAGCTTCGTTTAATAATGCAGTAATTGTAATTTCATCAAATTTTAACAAAGCTTGTAGCAAATCGTCCACTAAAACAACTTCTTTATCGAAAGGTATCTCTTTTTGAACTGTACTCTGCAAACGATTCTCTTCTAATAACTGAACTGCTTGTCCAATCATCATACCGGAAGAAACTTTTTCCATTAACCATTTTAAAATTTGAATATGTTCTTCTGTATATAAACGATGCCCAGCTTGATTCCGCTTTGGGGCAATAATTTGATATCGTCTTTCCCATGCACGAAGCGTACTCGGCTGAACTCCAATTATATTCGAAACAGCTTTTATATTATATTTTCCACTAAGAGTTGGCATCATTTCCCTCCGCACAATGTAATAATATGTGTTTGAGCAGGTGCTCGGAAACGAAGTGGTATCAATGTTGTTCCGTACCCATTACTAACAAAGAGAATCGTATTCAAATGGTTATATACGCCACCTTTTAAATATTTTTTAGATGGGAATAATCGGATTTGTCCCCCATGCGTATGTCCACTTAATACAAGTGAAATCTGCTCATTTCCAGACATCTTTTTTATTATATCAGGGTTGTGACTAACTAAGATACGAAAACCTTCTTCTTTACAATCCGCCAATGCCAAATCTAGACGATCACGGTGCAATCCAACATCATCTATACCGAGCAAACAAATTTTCTCTCCTAATTCAGACTCAAATACCACTCTTGTATTATCTAAAACTTTTACGTTATTTTCTAATAATAACGCATCTAATTCATGATATTCTATCTCATAATCATTGTTTCCCCACACAAAATATACAGGAGCTATCTCTCTTAACTTTTGAATATTCGCAGAGATTTTTGATAAAGAGACACCTTTCTCTGCTAAATCTCCTCCGATAATTACTAGATCTACTTTTCCTTTTACTTGTTCAATTAACAAATTCGAAATAACTCTTCTATGAATATCAGAAATAAAAAACACATTTACTTTTTGAAAACTTTTCGGAAATTCTTTAAATACTAAAGTATGTTCCAACACCGTATTACGCGTCGCTTCTTTATACATCACAAGAAGTAATAAAATCCCAATGCCTATGAGAGTACTGAATAATATAATCCATATCATATTTTTTACTCCCCTCCTCATAAAGATAATCCTAGGCTTTTATAACAAATTGTGATCGCTTAATTCACTAGCTCTCTTGCTTTGTGGATTTATCTTTTATCGGAATTTTTAATTCTTGCCCTGCACTCACTTCATCTTCTTGCAAGTTATTATACTTTTTAATGACTTCAATCCCATTTTCATCCGAAAAATATTGCTTCGCTATACTTTCTAAAGTTTCTCCCTCTTTCACAGTATGCGTTATCGCTTTTTCAGACTGTTTCTGTGAATCAGATTTAGCTGAATCAAAGAAGATTACTTCAAACGCACTTTTCCCGGCATTATTACTATCGCCCTTCACCTGAATATATTTATCCGTATACCACAAAATACTAATTGGCAGCAGAATGAATAGAAATGTTAAAACCCGGACGAAAATGTGATTTATTTTAAACTTTTGTTTTTTCTCTTTATTTCTATGAATTTCACTACGCGGCGGTAAACTTTCTTTTTCTTCCACTCGCTCAACTTCTAATTCCTCTTCAAAATCAGGAATTCGTTTCCTCATGTTGTTCACCACCACCTTCCATTTATTTTCTTAATTGGAGTCCCATTATAAAATCAACAAGAAAGTGTGCAAAGATTGTTATAAACAAATTCCCTGTCCATTCAAATACATAACCAAAGACAAAACTAATGAAACAGACGAAACAAAACAAAAATGGCTTTGTTATATAACGAATATGTAACACTGCAAATACTAAACTCGCAATTACAATTCCAAAATGAGTCTGCACTACACCTCTAAATAAAAATTCTTCTGCAAAACCGATTACGAACGTAATAACGAGTAAATGTAGAACCGACATTCCTCGAAACATCTTATCGTTAATACCACCATCATCAAACCAAGACTCTGGAAACACTCGCATTGCAACATAATCTAATAACACAATACCAATCGCTAACAAACCACCTATAATAAGTATAGATACTGGTTCCCATTTCCATAAATTAAACACTTCTTTTACATCTTGAAATAATATATATGCTAGTAAACAGCCAATACCGATAATAATTAACTGTGTTATATATAGATTCAGCCTTATTTCCTGCGGACTCATATCTTCAACATTATGCCTTTGAATGTTCATCATTCCTCCATCTTTTCTAGGCCGAAAAGCTTTTGTAACTCTGTTTCCCAATTATAGTCGAAATCCGATTGTTGCGCTCGTCTTTTTTTATAATCTTCTTTTGTAATACCGCAATAATCGCAGCAATTATTTAACTCTTTCTCTTTCCTATAACCGAACTGTTGCAGCACATATTCACGTCTACATCCTCTAACTCGTATCCATGACTTCATATTTTCTAATTCACTATATTTATTACGCAACCTTATTTCTACTTCAGCTATTAATCGGTTCATAATTTCATCTGACAAACCCTCTAATAATAATCTTCGTTGTTGTATAATTCCAACCTGTTCGAGATGATAACGAACGAAACGCCAATATTGCTCATTAAATCTTGCTGCATTATAACAAATTTCTTCTACATCTTCTATTGGTAATTCTTTCGTTTGAAACATTCTTTCTTGTAGTAAAGAAAATAAAAATTGTATTTGCGACTTACTTGGCAATTCATCCTCAATGATTGAAAGTGGTAAATCATGATCCAACGGACTACACAATAAAATAGCTATACTCGGTTTGCCATCTCTTCCAGCTCTTCCGATTTCTTGTAAGTAAGAAGCTATATTAGTTGGATAATGAAAATGAATAATATATTGCGTATTCGCCTTATTTACCCCCATACCAAATGCACTTGTACATATTACAAGCTGCAATTGATCGTTCATAAACTGCTGTTGAATTAACATACGCTCTTCATGTTCCATACCACCATGATAAAAAGCTACACCAGTAACACCTTTCCCTCTCAAGTATTCCGTTAACCTTTCTGTCCACGCTCTACTTGAACAATATACAATCCCCGGCCCTTGTAAATACATCACCTGCTCCAAAAGCGCCTCTTTCTTTTCTTCTATCGTCTCTACAAATTGCACCTCCATTGCAATATTAGGACGGTCAATAGAGTATACATGTTCCGCGGCACCCTTTAAATTTAAACTGTCTGCGATATCTTGCAGTACCCCTTTTGTCGCTGTGGCTGTCAATGCTAACACTGTAGGAGAACCAATATTTTCAATAACTACATTTAGTTTCTTATAGTCCGGTCTAAAATCATAACCCCATTGAGAAATACAATGAGCCTCATCAACAACAAATAATGAAATATGAATTTTCTTCAATTCCCTAATTAATAACTCCGACTGTAACATCTCTGGTGAAACAAAAATAAATTTATATGAAGATAATTTTTTCATCGCTTCTCTTTTTTCATTTAATGTCCGAAAACTATTAAATGCTATCACTCGGTTTTTCACAACATACTTTAATTGTGTCACTTGATCTTCCATTAAAGATAATAACGGCGATACAACAAGCACTGTTCCTTCTCGCATAAGCCCCGGAAACTGATAGCACATAGACTTTCCTCTTCCAGTCGGAAGCATTGCTATCACATCTTTTCCTTCTAATAAATCTGTAATAACTCCTTTTTGACCTGGACGAAATTCAGAATATCCAAACCACTTATATAAATATTCTTCAAGTTTCATTTACACCCTCCATCCGCGCTAATACAAGACGAACTTCAAAATAAGAGATATCTTCTCCAATCGCTTGTTTCAAAACACGTAACTTCCGCGTTTGCAATGCTTCAATTACTTTTATTACTTTGTCTATCTTTTCTTTTTCCATAAACATTTCAATAGAAAAATCTTTTTCTCGCAAAGCAATTTCAACAAAATGATCTTCTATCGTTGCAACCTTCAAATTCCGAATCGTTGCTATTTCTTCTAAAGAACGCCCTTGTCTCCAAAAATTATATGTTTTTTTCGTGGATAAACTAAATAGTTCAGCTCTCTCATTTGGATAAGATATAATTTCAGCTAATAGCGGAAATTCATTTTCTTTATCACGAACTTCTTGTATAAAGAAATGCATTGTACCCCAAAATAAAAAATACACCCTGAACATATCTTGTTTCGTAATTTCTGCTAATTGTTGCAATGTACAACCAATCCGTTCATAACCCGTTAGTCGATATGTTACAATCGTCGCTTCTATCGCATTACTTTTTTCTAAAAGATTATGTACTTCCGTCCACAGTTTTCTCGCCAATTCACTTCTCTTATATGGCCTTCCTGTTAGAAAACGTTTCACCCACATCATTATTTCTGTATCTTGTTGAATCGGGATAAACTTAGTATTATTCTGTTGTAAATTTGATATAGTTTGAATAATCAATGAAAATCTTTTCCAAAATGTTTCACCTAATTCTCCATAATGTAAACCATGCAAATGCGCTGGAAAAGCATAAACTTCCTCCCATTTATGTAACTGCGTTTTACCCTTAGGTGTTAACACATATGTATTTTCATGTATTTCTTGAATAAAATCTGCTTGCAACAACTTTACAACTTCACCATCATAGTCATTTCTATTTAATGATTTATATATTCCGAACAAAAAAGAAATTCTAAACATATTTCCATCTTGTAAAGTTTGCGAAGAACGTTTGCCCTTTAGTAAATAATAAATAGATGAAACGGTTCTTTCACCATTCAATTGTTTTAAACAATGCAACAAAGTATATTGTATTTGCATGACCGCTTCCACCTTCCAATCTTAACTTCATTCTTTTCAGTACAATTACACTATCTACTGTCGCTCATTAAACTTATCATAATAAGAACTATATACTTGTATATATTCTATTGTATCAAACGAAATCATATTTACGTATTTTGAAAATCTTATGACATAATTCAAAAATAAGTTGACACTCTAATTGATAAGCATTATCATTATAATTTTATGTTGAAAAGTTTTACAAACCGTTTTACAATAAGGTTATAATTTTTATGGCAAGCTTTTCACATACATATTATCAGGAGGGAAAAAAGATGGCAAAATATACAATCGTTGATAAAGATACTTGTATTGCATGTGGTGCTTGTGGCGCTGCTGCACCAGACATTTATGACTATGATGATGAAGGTATTGCATTTGTAACATTAGACGATAACCAAGGTATCGTTGAAATTCCAGATGTATTAATTGAAGATATGATGGATGCATTCGAAGGCTGTCCAACTGACTCAATTAAAGTTGCTGACGAATCATTCGACGGAGACGCTTTAAAATTTGAATAGTCTTTTATTAACTTCAAAAAATGCCCCTCATATTGATGAGGGGCATTTTTTGTATCTAAATTTTATTTTCCTTAATAAAAAACCATTAGTAGTTCCACACTACTAATGGTTTATATATATTATGCATTTTTCATTTTTGCAAACACCCATACTTTCAGGCGTGAGAATAATGCCACAAATACAATTGTTACAACAATTCCTTTAATTAAATTAAATGGTAAGATTGCCGTTACAACCGTTGTTCTTATAGCTTCGCTAGACATAGCTGGTGAATTTAAAAACCAAGTGTACGCCGGGAATATGATGATGTAGTTTAATACACTCATAATAAGTGCCATTGTAATTGTCCCTAGCATTAACCCTGTCGTTAAACTCTTCACAGTACGATACTTTCTAAATAAGAAAGCTGCTGGTCCAATAAATAAACATCCTGCAATAAAGTTTGCAATTTCTCCAACTGGTACTCCCGTTAAACTTCCTTGAATCCCGTAATGTAAAATGTTCTTTATTGCCTCTACAATCACTCCAGCTACTGGTCCAAAGATAATTGCTGCAATTAGAGCTGGTACATCACTAAAATCAATTTTCAAAAATGGCGGGAGCCCTGGGAACGGGAAATCTAACATCATTAGTAAATATGCAATACTACTTAGCATCGCTACACTCACCATCTGCACCACACTGTTTTTTTGTTTCATCTTTCTCTCTCCTTTTCCATCGATCATCTCATGGAAAGTGGAAAGGTTCTGCTATGCCTATTTTTTCATAGAACGAAAAAACCCTTTGTGTTTTACACAAAGGGAGAATTTAAGGCACATCAAACAGACGTTCAAATCCATATCTTTTTTGAACGCTTGAACCTCCATCTTCTCCCATCCAGACTGTACTGTCGGCTTTGGAATCACACCAAATCCTGCCTTAACGGCTCGCGGGCTTAGAACAAAATCATAAATAGTTCATCACCGCCGGTCGGGATTTTCACCCTGCCCCGAAGATAGACCGATATTCTATTTTCCCCTTCATTATACAACAACCTCATAACATTGTGAACAAAAAAATTGTAACTTATTTAAAATTAGTTATTTATTTTTCGTAACAATAAATAAATTGCGAGATATTTTACAATACAATCCATATTTTTTATTATTCGGCATTTCTCTTTTGAATTACCTAGTCATATATAATTAAAAGTGATAAGATATTGAATTGTTAAGATAAGAACATTTTCTGAGTTATGGAGGAAATGTCATGAAAAAAGAAAAGAGATATTCTATTCGAGAAGCAATGAAAAAAAACTTAAGAAAAGAATACTTTTACTTAAAAAAAGAATTACTTTTCTACTGCCCAATTGATTTAGGCACATTCTCAAACGAGACATACTATGCTACTTTCGATGAAGATGGCATCAGTATTTATCAGTATGATAAAAAAACAGAAAGTAAATTAAAATTGTGTGAGCGTCATCCGTGGAAAAGTTGGAGTAAAGTGAAGATTGATCACTATTTGACAACTTCTCAATTTATTTTTCAGGGTGAGCGAAATTGGATCTTATCCCTTTTTCAAAAAGGAAAAGAAGCTCAAAGAATTATTGAAGAGCATACATCTTTACAAACAGAAGTTGTTTCCCGCTCTTTCTTAAAAAAACTTCCTGGTTTTCGTTCTAATACACCACTGAATAAATACATCGGTAGCATTTGTTACACTGCACTTATTGCATTTTTATTAAAATGGATGATTCCATTTCAAGCACCACAAATCGCCCTGTATTCTATTTCGATTGGTTGTATGCTTCTTGGCCTACTTTGTTTGACAATCGGTTTAATTGAACCGACTATCGTACTGTTTCGAACAAAAGAGAAAACAAGAACAAAAGTTTTTTACTTATATAGCTATTTAGCTATTTCTGGATTTATATGTGTCTTTATTTTTTGGTAAAAGAAGCCGTCCCAAAATAAATTTTGGGACGGTTTTCTTTTAGATATAAATACTCTAATTCACTCAATACTTCTAGCAGAAGCGCCCATATAATTTCATTTACATTGAACCTTATTTAAGAATATTCAAAGTTTAATTTTTGAGACGTTGCCTTTACTTAACATATAATTGTTGATTAGGATAAATTAGCTCTTGCTGCAATCCATTTTTTTCTTTAATTTCCTTAAGTGTCATACTAAATTTCCGTGCAATACTAACTAAAGTATCCCCTTTTTGTACGACATATAATGATGAAGAAACAACTTCATTTCTTTGTTCACTTAAAACAAGCAATGGGTTCATCGCATTCTTTTTCGCCATCGTCCATCTTCCTTGATGAAGTTCTAGATGTAAGTGTGCACCTCGCGATTCTCCCGTGTTCCCTACTTCTCCAATTTTTTCACCTTTTGAAATATAATCTCCTTGACCCACATATCTCTTATTTAAATGTGCATATACAGCCTCATATTCTCCGTGTTTAATAAATACAACATTTCCATAACTACTTGAATAATAAGACTTCGTTACCTTACCATCTTGGATAGCTGCCACAGGCGTTCCAATCGGTGCAGCTACATCAATACCATAGTGTTTTCCATGCCTTGTCCCAAAATAATCACTTATCTGACCTTCAACAGGCCATGTCCATCGATTTTCTTCTGCATAAACATGTAATTGAGATACAAACAGTATACTCAATAACATGACTCCGCATTTTAAAACTTTCATATACATCCTCCGTTTTCTAATTACCACCATACCTTCTCTATTTTGGTATATTACAGAAAAAAGTATACAAAAAAAGAAAGTGAATTACTCCACTTCCTTCTCTTTCTTATCACGAAAAACTAATGCACTACGGTTATACTCCACATCTTTCACTTGTAATCGGGCATTTATTACTCTAGCTACTGCAAATAAATAGTCAGATAATCTATTTACATACTTTAGAACAACTTCATTTATTTCTCCTTCTTTTTGTAAGGACACGATACATCGTTCTGCTCGCCTTACAACTGTACGTGCAATATGAATAGCAGCTGCCGACTCGCTTCCACCTGGTAAAATAAAGCGCTCTAGCGGCGGTGCTTCTTCTATATACAAATCAATCTTTCTTTCTAAGCTTTCAACCATCTCAATTGTCACCTTATAAGGAATTTTTTGTTCCACTATTGCCAAGTCTCCTCCGCAATCAAATAGCTCATGTTGAATATTTTCGAGCTCATTGTAAATATCTCTATAAGTCCCGCCTTGAAGCTTAGTCATTGCATATCCGATATGAGAATTCGCCTCGTCTATTGTTCCATACGCTTCCACACGGATATCATCTTTATCAACCCTACCGCCTATTACACTTGTCGTTCCTTTATCTCCTGTTTTTGTATATAATTTCATTTCTTCACAGCACCTCTCTTGTTATTCTTTATTCGAGCAACATAGAAAAAAGTTCTACCATTCTTTATTTAATTGAGTTTACAAAAAAATAAAAAACAGCAGAACTTTATTCATTATCAACTTTAAAAACACATATCTAAATTATACGATTCGGTAAATATACAGAGAATGTAGTTCCTTCTCCGACAACACTTGAAACAGAAATTTTACCATCATGACCTTGAACAATATTTTTCGCAATCGCAAGCCCGAGTCCTGTTCCACCCTTTTTCCCACGTGTTCTTGCTTTATCAGCTTTATAGAAACGATCAAATAAAAATGGAATATCCTCTTCTGGAATGCCTGCACCCGAATCTTGTACTTCAAAAATGAGGCCATTATTTTTCGAATCAATTACAAGCGTTACATGTCCGCCTGCGTTTGTATGACGTATTGCGTTATCAATTAAATTCGTCAATACTTGTTCCATACGATCTGCATCAAACGGGTATTGTTCAATTGAATCTTTGAAATCAACCGTTAACGCGACCTCTTTATCCTTTGCAATCCCTTGGAATTTACGACCTATTTTTTCAACGAAAGGATGAATATCAACTTCACCTATATGTAACTCTACATTACCACTTTCCATGCGTGCTAAATCTAATAATTCATTTACAAGTTTACCTAAACGAACGGATTCATCATAAATGATTTGAACAAACTCATCAATTTCTTCTTTCGTTTGCACAATATCATCTAAAATCGCTTCACTATACCCTTGCAGCATTACCATTGGTGTACGAAGTTCATGCGATACATTCGCAATAAAGTCTTGACGCATCTTTTCAAGACGGCGTTCTTCCGTCATATCTCGCAGTACCGCTACAGCTCCACGAATTTTCGTTTGATTGTAAAGCGGCGTCATAAGAACTACATAGTTCCCTTTTTGTAAATTAATTTCAACAACTTGTTGTTGTTCACTTTCTACAACAAGATGGAATAGTTCCACAAGTTCAGAAGGTAGTTTTTTACTTAGCTCTATCTCTTTTTCTTCTTGCCAAACTTGTAAGAAATGTTCGGCCGGCGGATTGATTACTACAACTTCACCTTCTTGATTTAATGTAATAACCCCATCTGCCATACTACTTAAAATACTAGCTAACTGTTCTTTCTCTTGTTGCAAGGCGTTCATATTAAACTTCAACTGTTTTCCCATTTGATTTAAGGCTGTTGCAAGCTCACCAATCTCATCCTGAGATACCATAGGAGCTTTCGCATCAAACTTCCCACGCGACACTTCAAAAGCAACCTCACGCATTTTACGAAGTGGTGCTGTAATTCGAGTAGATAAGAAGAACGCAAAGAAAGTTGTTAATATAATCGCAATTCCAGCCGATAAGAAAATAAAATCAGTCGTTCTTTCCATACCTTGTATCGGTACTTGTAAAGATTCATATACGAACACTGCACTTTGATTTTTTGATTGCACTGGTTTTCCGACGATCATAATATCATTTTCGGTGTTTTTATTCTTCCTACTATTAGACGCTTTTCTAATGTTATTCTTAATTTCTTTTTTGTCTGTAAACACAGCCGCTAATTCTTTATCTTCGTTTAAGTCATCCATTGTAAGAGTGACTAATCCTTCTTGTTTCGGTGAAGAAGAGATTTCTTTACCATCTTCTACAATAATAATCCTTGAAAGTGGATCAGAGAATTTGTAAGCGATATTCTCAATCGTTTTTACATCGGCACCTTCTTCAATTAACTCTGAAACACTTGTTGCGACTTTTTGAAGCCTAGCTTCACTCATATCAACATAGTATGTTCTAAAAAACTGTGAAAGTAAAATCGCAACAAATCCAAGCACGAACGAAACGAGAAGTAATATGGTCATCCATAACTTCCCTACTACACTTCTCCAAAGCATCAGTCGTTCACAACCTCAAATTTGTAACCTACACCCCAAACAGTAACAATCATTTTCGCTGCATCTGGTGATTTTTTGCTTAACTTCTCACGTAAACGTTTTACATGTGTATCAACTGTACGTAAATCTCCGAAGAATTCATATTGCCATACTTCTTTTAACAGTTGCTCACGATCGAATACTTTATCAGGAGCTTTCGCTAAAAATAATAGTAACTCATATTCTTTCGGCGTTAAGTTTACTTCATTACCATCTGCAGTAACACGGTGTGCATCGTTATCAATTGTTAAGTGCGGGAATACAGTAACATCTTTTGTCGTTGTATCTTGTGTAAAGAATGTTGTTGGTACAGCACGACGTAATACCGCTTTCACACGTAGCACGACCTCACGTGGACTAAATGGCTTTACAATATAATCATCTGTTCCAACTTCAAATCCTTGTACTCTATTTACTTCTTCACCTTTTGCTGTCAGCATAATAATTGGTGTCGCTTTCTTCTCACGAACCCCTTTACATACTTCAATGCCATCTTTACCAGGCATCATAAGATCTAATAAGATTAAATCGTAATCATTTTGCAACGCCATTTCTAAAGCTGTATCACCATTATCTGCTTCTTCAATTGTGTATTGTTCTCTTTCTAAGTACATTTTCAATAAACGACGAATACGATCCTCATCATCTACAATTAAAATTCTTGATTCATTTTCCATCTCTACCCGCTGCGTACTCTCACCTCAGCGGTTCACACCTACCCTTCTTTACTATTATGTTGCGCTATTCTCGTTTATTTAAGCAATCTTCTAAATGTTTCACTTCCCATATTATGCTTCACAAGAATAATAAATTTTGTTCAATTTTTTTCCAAAACTATGTATTTTTTTTGAACAGTATATAATGTCCTCGACATCATTTTACAAAATCAACCGCTACTTTGTCATGTTTTTCTCAAAAAAGAAGAAAAGTTGACAAAAATAAAATAGGAAAGTGACATGCACTCTCCTATTTTATTTCTCTATGCATATGAATGTAAACCGGCAATAATTAAGTTTACTACAATAAAGTTAAACATAATAATTGCAAAACCAATTACTGCAAGCCAAGCTGATTTCTCTCCATGCCACCCTTTAGATAATCGTAAATGTAGTACTGCAGCATAAAAGAGCCACGTTATAAGTGCCCAAACCTCTTTCGGATCCCAGCCCCAAAAACGCGTCCACGCTATTTGAGCCCAAATCATTGCAAAAATTAACGCTCCTAATGTGAAAACTGGGAATCCAATTGCAATAGATCGATATCCGATTTCATCTAGTAAATCACTATTCGTATTCTTTACTAACGGCTGAAGTGCCGCCGATACTCGCTTCCGTAAAACAAGCCTTAATACAATATAAAGTAATGTTCCAACTAACACTGACCAAATAACAGTATTTAATTTTTTCGCATTTACAATCGCTGGAACTTCAACTACCGGTTCTAATTTATTTTCCGTCAATAACTTCCCTTCGTGCGGTCCTACTAAAGCTGGAAGATTGTACTTCATTTCCAGTTGTTGTTCATTTTTATCAACCCATTGAAACTTCGCTTCATATTTCATACTAGAAAATACCGTTGTTACTCCAATAAATCCAACTGTACAAACAAGCGTAAACACTACCGTCTCTAGCCAAAATGTCCGTTTACTTCTCGTTGATTGATCTACATTTTTTAATAAATACATGACGCCCGTAATAAAACTAATCGCTAAAATTGCTTGTCCTGCTGCTGCAGTCGTCACGTGAATATGTAACCAATTACTTTTTAAAGATGGAATAAGCGGAGATATTTCCCTCGGAAACATACTTGCATAGGCAATTAATAAAAGCGCAACTGGTAATGCAAATAGTCCAATTATACTTACGCGGTACATAAAATACATTACAATAAATGCTCCTACAAGCATCATGCCGAAAAATGTACCGAATTCAAAAAAGTTACTAACTGGCGCATGCCCTGATGCAATCCACCTTGTAACAAAATATACTGTTTGTGCTATAAACCCTAAAATTGTAATTGTTATTCCTACATTTGCCCATTTATGACCCTTTTCTTTAATGGCTCCACCAAAAAATAGAGTCGCAATTAAATATAAAATAAATGCGGTAAAGAGAAAGTTACTACTTATTTGCACCATATCGTTTCCCCACCTTAACTAATTTTTTTATCGATTACTTTATCATTTGGCTGTGGAATTGCTGTACCTTCTATTACTCTTTCAATATCTTTCTTTAAACCGAACCAATTTTTATTCGTATGCCCTGCAATCCACCATTCATCATTAACACGTTGTATCCAAATACGGCGATGATTCCAATACATACCTTGAATGACACCAACCATAAATATAAATCCTCCAATACCGAGAATCCAAAGCGTTAAATCTTTTCTTACAGTAAGTGCTGTTGCATTTTGCATTTCAACACCCGCAAACGACATTTTATATTTGTTGTTTCCATCAGGTTCTATATTTTGCTGAATACCAACAAAACTCACTTCACCATCTGGTGTTTCAGGTGTAAACATTTTAAATACAAATGCAGGATTGTTCGGTAATTTCGTTTTTGTATTCGGTTTTCCATTCTCATCAAAATAAAAATCAGGAAAATAGCTTAATAGTTCTAGAGAATAACCATTTCCTAAATCATATTTTTCCTTAGGATTCGTTAAATCTACTTTAATCGGTCCCCATTTTTGATTATTTTCTTTATTTTGCAAGTTGAAGGACATACTTTTAAATTCACTTTCTTTATAATCCACTTGATACACTGCAAATTGATCAAATTTCAGTGGTTCATTTACTCGAATTTCCGCTTCTTTTACTTTTTCCAACTTTGGTTTTTGCCCTGCTATATTTTCGCCCACAGCTTTATATAATACAGCATTCGTTTGGAAGTTTTTCGCAATCATTTTATCGCCTACACGATCAATCGCTTCCTCAAAAACTTCCTTGTCCTTACTTTTATCATAAACTTCTTTTATAAATTTCTCGTTTTTTAAGTAGTATTGTCCATCCGTCCCTGGTATTTCTTTCGTTTCACCATCACGTAACCAAAGTGCTTCGTCTACGTACATACTCGGTAAAAAACGAAGCATCGCACCGAATAAAAAGATAATAAGACCGATATGATTTACATATGGACCCCAACGCGAGAAGCGTCCCTTTTCGGCTAAAACGTTTCCGTCTTCCACTTTCACGTTATAGTTTCTTTTCTTTAAATTCTTTTGCACTCTTTCCAGGTCACCATCTTGCGGTGTACCAGTCCCATATAATCTCTGTCTCTTTAAAAAGCTAGGATGTCTTTTTACGCCTTGCTTTTTTAAAGCTTTATAAAGTGGAATAACGCGGTCTAAACTACATATCACAAGTGAAATACCGATAGAAGCAATCAAAATCATATACCACCATGAACCGTATAAATTATTAAATCCTAATTGATAGTATAATTGCCCTAAAAATCCGTATTCTTGCTTATAATATTCAGCTGGTGCAATCCCTGGAGTTATGTACATTTCTTGCGGAAAAATAGTTCCTATCGCTGATGCAGCTAAAGTTATTACGATTAGCCATACACCGACTTTTACAGAAGAGAAAAAGCTCCAAATTTTATCGACTATCGTTTTTGTTTGCGTGAGAGATCTCCGTGCACTCCCCTCATAGCGCATATCCAATAGTTTTGCATTTTCTTTGCTTTCAAATGGTTTCCCGCAAGCTTCACAAAAAACGGTTCCTATCGGATTAACATGTCCACATTCACATTTAATTTCTTTCAACACTCTCACCGCCCCTGTATCTATATGTACTATTGTATATTCTAACCTCGAGTTACCGCAATACTCAGAATTTTTAAATCAGAGGCACTATAGACACGCACCTCTTATGTAAAGGCTTTCTTTATTACGGAGTAATTTTCTTTAAATATCCTTCTAACTGTTCTTTCGTTTGTTCACCTATAATTTGCTCCACTACTTTTCCATCTTTATCAATCAAAAAGCTTGTCGGTAATGGACCTACTCCATATGTTCCTATAATCTTTTGTCCTTTATCAATAGCAACTGGGAATTTCAAACCATATTGGTTCACAAAGTTCTTTACTGCAATATCCGTTTCATCTGCATCTAACGCTATGATTTCAACGCCTTTTTCTTTATACTTTGGATATAATTCATTCATATAAGGCATTTCTTTTTCACAAGGTTTACACCACGTACCCCAAAAGTTTAAAAATACACCTTTTCCCTTTAAATCTTTTAGTTCAATTTTCTTCCCTTCTAAATCCGTCACAACAAAGTTAGGTGCTTCTTTTCCGATTTGCATTTTCTCTTTATTAGCAAAGAATCCTTGATAAAGGGTAAATCCTACAGCACCACATAAAATGAGTAGAATAATAACGCGAAATAATAAGCGATTTTTCTTCATATTACCTCTCCTCTCCTCGGTAAATGTTATGTATTATCTTCTGTAAATGTTGTATTGAATAAATCACCAGCAGAGCACTCCACTGGTGAATTTTTAACTCTATAGCTTATCTTGGCTTTGTAGAAGCAAGCGCGCGTAATTGTTTCACCTCATGTGGTGTCAATTCTCTCGCATCACCAGGTCGCAGGCTTCCTACTTCTAAGAAAGCATAACGTTCACGTTTTAATTTCACTACTTTACAGTCTAACGCTTCAAACATACGACGTACTTGACGATTACGTCCTTCATGAATTGTTAATTGTACAATAGCCATCTCTTTACGCTTGTCCCAAGAAATAATTTTCACATGTGCTGGTGCTGTTTTACCATCTTCTAATGCAACACCGCGTTCTAACATGCGAATTTTCTCACCTGTTAATGGGCCTTTTATTTTTGCAACATACGTTTTTTCAACTTTATATTTAGGATGCATTAATATATTTGCGAAGTCCCCGTCGTTTGTCATTAATAATACTCCTGACGTATCATAATCTAGACGTCCGATTGGGAATAAACGTTGTGTAATTTCAGGGAAAAAGTCTGTTACAACACTTCTACCTTTATCATCTGATACACTTGAAATTACACCAGTTGGTTTATATAGTAAAAAATAAACAGGTTCTTCTTTTTCAAGAGGGATGTTATTTACTTCTACTTTATCTTGAGGAGTTACTTTTGTTCCTAACTCTTTCACTATTTTTCCGTTAACTTTCACTTTTCCTTGCTGAATTAATTCCTCAGCCTTTCTTCTCGATGCAATACCTGCTTGCGCAATCACTTTTTGTAATCGTTCCATTTCTTTTTTTCACCTCGAATTTATCTTACCTTACATTAGAAAGACTTGGCAACCGCATACGCTTTACGGTTATTCGCCCCATCTCCCTTAAACAACATAGCGATGATATTAAACATATAAAGGTCAAATCATGTTTTTATCCTTTATTATTGTCCATATTTTTCATATTTCTCACAATAAAAGTTCATCATTTTGTCAAAAATACTGCATAAAAAAACCACTATTAAGCTACACCTTAATAGTGGTCGTATACGTATTATACGCGAAATAGCATAAAAAATGAATAGCTTTACTGAAACAATAGGGAAACAAAGACAATCGAGCAAATAATTCCGATTAAATCTGCAAAAAGACCTACTTTTAATGCATCTCCCATTTTTCTAATACCAACAGCTCCGAAGTATACTGTTAAAATATAAAAAGTCGTATCTGTACTCCCTTGCATCGTAGAAGCTAATCTCCCAATGAATGAGTCTGGCCCATATGTGGCAATTAAATCAGTCGTAATACTTAGACCAGCAGAACCTGAAATAGGACGTATTAGTGCTAATGGAACGATTTCTGCTGGAACGTGAATTAAATCTAGCATTGGCTTCATTACTGATATCATTGCATCTAGCGCACCTGACGATCGGAATATAGAAATAGACACAAGCATTCCAACCATAAAGGGTAAAATGGAAATTGCAATTTGAATCCCTTCTTTTCCTCCCTCAACGAACGATTCATACGTCGGCACTTTCTTTATCGTGCCATATAAAAGAATAAAACCAATTACACAAGGGATTACCCATAAGGAAATTGTATTTACAATACTCATTTTTTCCGCCCCTTTCTACTCCTTCTTCGGTAAAAATAGCGGTCAATCCAAATTGCTCCAATCATAGAAAGTACTTGTGCAATAAATGTTACCCCAACAATTTCAGTAGGATTGGCTGATTCATATGTCATTCGAATTGAAATGACTGTCGTAGGAATTAATGTAATAGCTGATGTATTTAATGCTAGAAACGTCACCATAGAACGGCTCGCCGAATCCTTTCCTCCATTTAACTCTTTTAGTTGTTCCATCGCTTTAATACCAAGAGGGGTTGCTGCATTACCTAGACCAAAAAAGTTTGCCATCATATTTGATAGAATAAATCCCATGGACGGATGATCCTTTGGTATTTCTGGAAACAACCTTTTTACTATCGGCATAAAAAGTGAAACTAATTTTTTTAACAATCCGGCTTCCTCTGCAATTTTCATTAAACCAAGCCAAAATACTAAAACACTAATAAGTCCTATACAAATCGTTACTGCATCTTTTGCTCCGTCAAATACAGCCTTATTCACTTCTTCCATCGTTCCATTTAACATGGCGTATACAATCCCAATGACAGCCATCGCTACCCATACGAGATTAACCATTGTTCCCAACACCTATCATGTAAGAAAAAATTTCTTTCACATTATTCCAGTAAAGTCCCGTTGTAGCTACTAACTTCCGTTTACTATAAAATAAATTCCGTTCTCCAACTTTCTCATTGCCAACATAAACATCTGTCTTTCCAACCTTTACTCCATCCTCAAGCGTTATACTTTTATCCAGTTCAACTTTTAATAACACGTTCTTTCTTTCCTCTTCAGTTAACGGCACGGAAAAACTATTTTTCGTATAAACATGGTTGGCATACTTCTTTTCATTTATTTCAGCAATTGCTCCTTGTCCTAAAACTTTCGTTTGCTTGAAACGTTCAAATCCTTTATCAAATAGATTCATATGATCATCCCAATCACTAGAAGCACTCAAAGTTACGACAATTAAATCTAGTCCATCTTTTGATGCCGTTGTAACAAGCGTTCTTCCTGCTTTCTTCGTAAAGCCTGTTTTTCCTCCTGTTGCAAATTCATAATAAGACGTTACCAACTTATGTTTATTTTTCCACGGGTAATCCCAAGAATCGGATTTATACGTTTTTGTTCCAAAGATTTTTTTAAATGACTCGTTTCCCATTGCATACTTCGTTAATAACGCCATATCGTAAGCCGACGAATAATGTGATCCATCTCCATCTAAACCATGAGGGTTTGAGAAGTGAGTATCTTTCATTCCAATTTCTTTCGCCTTTTCATTCATTAAATATACGAATCCATCTATACTCCCACCCACACTTTCAGCAATTACTTGCGCTGCGTCATTACCAGATCTAAGCATGAGTCCGTATACTAAATCTTCTAACTTCACTTTTTGTCCAGGCTTTAAATAGATTGCTGATCCTTCCACCCTCACCGCTTCATTGCTAACTGACACCATTTCTTTCATCTTCCCTGATTCAGCAGCTAACAAGGCAGTCATAATTTTTGTTATACTAGCAATTTTTTGAGGTTCATGTTCTGCTTTTCCGTATAATACACGACCAGACTGTTGCTCCATTAATACAGCATTTCGAGCACTGACATTGCTGTTCATCTTTGCATATGTAGGAATCGGCATAACGCTTGCGTACATAATAAGAAGCGTAATGATTACACAAATTCGTCTCATATTTCCCCCCACGTCCTTTTGGCACTTTTTGTACAAGTGTATGCTTGGCCTTTTAAAATATGAACGAAATCTTCCTTCTGCTTCCATTAAAAAAGACGCAGAGAATTTGCGTCTAATATGGTGTCCATTCAATTTGTTTCGCAGTTTCAAACCTTTTTTCTACATCAGGCCAATTTACAACATTCCACCAGTTTTTAATATATTCATCTTTTCGATTTTGGTATTGTAAATAATACGCATGTTCCCAGACATCTAGTACAAGGAGTGGTATCGTATCCCATTGTGTAAATAATTGATGAAGTGTACTTTGCAAAATTTCTAACCTTCCAGACCGGGGCACCCAAACGAGAATTGCCCAGCCTGAACCTTCTACTTTAGAGGCCGCTTCTGTAAAATGTTTTTGGAAACGTAAAAAGCTCCCAAAATCTTGTTCGATTTGTTGTGAAAAAGCACCTCTTGGACTCCCACCACCGTCTTTTTTCATGTTATTCCAAAATATAGTGTGTAAGTAATGACCTGACCCATGAAAAGCCGCTTCTCTTTCCCAATGCTTAATTAAATCAAATTGATTTGTTTTTCTCGCTTCTTCCATCATCTTCTCTGCTTTATTTAACCCTTCCACGTAACTCCGATGATGTTTATCATGGTGTAACATCATAATTTCTTTAGAAATATAAGGTTCTAACGCATTATACGGATAAGGTAATGGCGGGAGTGTATGTCCTCCAATTGGAACAGCTCGTTCGCTATCCCCTCTTTCATATAATTCATATTCCTCTTCTTCTTGCATAAATACTTCCTGCAAGTGATGCTGAATATGTTCTACATCATCACTTATTTCATACATAAACTCTGCATCTGTTTCATACTCATGCTCTTTCATACGCTCTAACAACGCCTGAATTTTATAAGCAAGCATATGGACATCATACACTTCCATTGCGCGGCTATCTAATACGTGAAGAACACTTTCACACCAATTTTCTACTTCATGAAAGTAATCTGTAAATACACCTTGCTGATTCATGTTGCACCTCCCTAATGCTATCCACTTAACTATATTCAATGAAAATCCCTTATATAACTGTACAAAAGGAAAAGAAGCTAAGTCACCTTAGCTTCTTTTCCGCAATCAATATTTGTGTAACATCTTTGTCTGATAATCCGTCTCATAATATTCTAGTTCTTCACGCATCAATTGAAATTTACCTTCTAAACTCTTCATCACTTGCCCCAAAGATGCAGGTGGTGTTTGTTGAAAAACGATAGAATTTTTTCCTGTATATGCAGACCGACTATTTTCATACCAATAATCACTCTTTGGTGAAAAAAACTCTGCAATTACTTGATGGTAAATCTTATATAAAATTTTTTCAGCTGCTGTTTTTCGAAATGGCTGACTATTCAACAAAACAAAACATGCATCATGTCCTTCTTCGCAAAAAACGAGAAGTCGTCTCATTGATGCTAATAACCCTTTATAATATTGCTCATTCCCTGCTGGTGTTTCCTCTAATAAAGAAGGCAACGTATGATAATTTACATAATTGGTTATCAAATTAATAGCATCTTCTAAAAATATAGAAACTTGTTCTGTTTGATTTTCAACCATCAAATTAGACATTTTTTCTCTCTCCTTTGCCATTTCACGCTATTTCTACTCTTTTATTTTTATGTAATTCAGCCAATATTTCTTGTACTTTCGACACCGTTCCCTCATCAAAATATTGTTGAAATTCTTCCAGATTATTTAAATACAAACGTTTTTGCGCACGAAGTTCCCTATCCTTCACTAAACAACATATCGCTACAATATCGCGCAAATATATGTTTTGTTCTTCTACTTTATACACTGGATTTCCTTCAAAAGGAGTAATTTCTTGTAAAACTTCTTCAAAATATCGAACGTATAAAACCGAAAAAGTTTTCTCTTTATCATTTAATATATATGTCACTTCAGATCTGTTAAAAAAATCTTCTGATGTATTAGGTTTCGCCTTTTCTAACTCATATCCTACATAACCTTTTATAATCATATACTCCCCTCCACCTTCTTTCATCTTATTCTAACTTAATTTTCTGATAAACAAAATATTCTTTTTAAATATACCTATATAAAAAATAGCTCCCCTATACAGGAATTTACCTTTTTATTTTTCTTGAAGTTTGTCATAATAATATTATTGTCTCAGTTTTCTTATACAAGGAGAGTTGTATTTATGTCGTTTTCATGGAAACGTTTCTTACAAATCGGGAAAATTATCTTCCCATTTGTTGTATTAACAATTGTATTCTTTCAAGCAAAAAAAGAATTAGCGGGCATTTCTTTTTTAGAAGCGATTGATACAATTAAAAACATTCCAACTGGAGGAGTCTTTTTAGCAATTACACTTGGTGCATTCGCTGTATCAACAATGTTCTTTTATGACTATGTTATGCTTCGTTACTTAAAAGCTGATATCCCTGTCCAAAAGATTTTCCGTATCTCGTGGATTGCTAATACTTTAAATGGATTTATCGGGTTTGGTGGTCTAGTTGGAGCCGGCGTACGCACAATGCTTTATCGTCCATACATAAAAGAAAATGGAAAACTTATTAAAAGTATCGCTTGGATGACAACTGCCTTTATTAATGGATTAGCCATTCTTTCATTTCTTGGTCTTATCGGAATATTAGACACGAGATTTATTTTGCATGAAAAACCATGGCTATGGCCTGTTCTTATCTTCTTTGCTCTTTTCGTCCCTATATATATCGGATTTTCTAAATTAAAAAATAGAAAAGCGATGCAAACAGAGGGACAAGAAGAAGAGGAGAAAAACCCAACTGTTTTATACTCATTAGTTTCATTAGTCGAATGGGTATCTGCTGGTATTGTTATGTACGTCATATTACTATTATTTGGCATTGAAATCGAATTCCAAAAGTTTTTAGGCGTATATGTCATTGCTGCTTTAGCTGGTGTCGTTAGTCTTGTTCCTGGTGGTCTTGGATCATTTGATCTTGTCTTCTTAACTGGGCTTGGGCAATACGGCATCGATACAGGTGTTTTGCTTCCTGCTATGTTATTATATCGTCTCGTCTATTACATCTTACCATTCTGCCTTGGTCTCATTTTTGCAGCTTTTGAAATGACAGGAGTAGCCATTAAAAAGTTTGAAGATAAACCCTTTATTGCGCCTGCATTAGAGACAACTGGTGTTATATGGACTTTGCAGCGTGACTTTCTAGGAAAGTTAGGTTCTTGGGCATCTGCTGCTTTAACAGTATTTGCTGGCTTAATGGTTATTTTATCAACTATTCTACCGACAAGTATAAATCGGGCACACGCCTTACATATTCTAGCTCCAAAACATCTTATTCAATTTTCTTTTAGCTTATCGCTAACATTCGGTATTCTCCTCCTCATTCTTTCACGAGGGATATATTACGGAACAAAACGTTCTTATTATATGACGATTGTTTCTTTAATTGGAGCGGCTATTTTTAATACACTAAAAGGAATTGATGTTGAAGAAACTTTTATTTTATTAATCGTACTCGCTGTATTGTATATGCTTCGTAAAAGGTTTGTACGTGAGAAAATGGAAGTCTCACTTTCCGATATCGTAAAAGTTTTTATATTCCTACTTGTAACGTTATATTTATATAAAAACTTAGGTATTTTATTTGCAAGTGCAAAAGAAGCTTTCCAACCTGATTTTGTCGTTCGTAATATTACACAAGTGAAACGAAGTGCATTAGCAGCTGCCTTTTTTGTTCCTACTTTTTTACTAATTGGTTCACTCATTGCAAATCGTTATCGAAATGAATTTCCCGGGCAACCAGCTAATGATAAAAGATTACAAAACTTCTTAGATGAACATGGTGGAAATGTACTTAGTCATTTAGGTTTTTTAGGAGATAAACAGTTCTTTTTCAGTAGTGATGGAAAAGCACTCATTCTCTTCTCAATAACTGGAAAACGACTTATTGTACTAGGTGATCCAATCGGGGACCCTTCCTCCTATCGTACTGTATTGCAAGAGTTTTTAGCTGAGGCTGATCGATTTGGATACATTTGTGTATTCTACCAAATTGAAAGTAAATGGATGAGCTTATATCACGATTTTGGTTATAACTTCTTTAAGCTCGGTGAAGAAGCTGTTGTTGATTTAAATACATTTACAATAACAGGAAAGAAACGCGCTGGCATGCGAGCTACTTTCAACCGTTTTGAAAGAGAAGGCTATACATTCTCTATTCATGAGCCACCTTTCTCAGACGAATTATATGAAGAGTTAAGAAAAGTTTCAGATGCATGGCTTGGTGGAAAAAAAGAGAAAGGTTTTTCACTCGGATACTTCGATCGTGAATATATTAGTCGCGCTCCCATTGCAACATTATCTGATGCGGATGGAAAATTTATTGCATTCACAACATTCATGCCCGTATATCAAAACGGATCATTATCTGTCGATTTAATGCGATATTATCCAGATGCGCCTAGCGGCATTATGGACGCAATTTTCATCCACTTATTCCAATGGGCAAAAGAAAATGAATACCACTCCTTTAATATTGGTATGGCACCACTTTCAAATGTTGGTTTATCCACACAGTCTTTCTGGTCTGAACGAGTGGCTGCTGCAATCTTTAATAACGTTCGTTATACGTATAGTTTCAGCGGATTACGACATTTTAAAGAAAAATATAAACCAGCATGGAGCGGTAAATATTTAGCATTTAGGAAGAATCATTCTTTACCAATTACAATGCTCTCTGTAACAAAATTAATAGGAAAAAGAAAAAACAGCTAAATTCTTAGCTGTTTTTTCTTTTTTGAACTTGTACAATAAATTCTTTTTCATAGTTCTTACCATTTATATAGAAATTCCCCCACATTTTATACGTACCCTCGGCAGGAAATGTAATACGGTATTGTAATTGTTCATCCGTATCCACAGGCATAGCGTATAAAAAGTTCTCCTTCGTTTCATCCACGATATAGAGTGACTCTACTTCTCCTCTCTCTGAATGTAATTTCAATTTTTCACCCTTTTTCGCTTGAAACTGAAATGTTAACGTAACTGGTTCATTCGGATGTAATGCGCCAAATAAAAGAGAAACTTCATACTCCCCTATTTTTTTTGTAAGTACACTGTCGATTGGAAATTTCACTTTTTTCTTATTGTTCCCCTCTTTCGTTCTACCAAAATCTTTTCTAGCGAATGACTCTACGGACTTATTTTTATCTTCGTATAAAAATATCGTATATTCTTCATCTTTCGCTATTTTGGAAGATAACTTATATGACCCGTTCCCTGCAAATGTAGGTTTAATTTGTTGTATGTGTTTTAACTGTCCATCTACAATCACTGCCCGAATTTGATCATTTACACCACGAATTTCATTATTCTTTTTGTTTAACAACTGAAATACAATATCTACTTTCTCATTTCCCTTTCCATTTGACACATCCCACTTTACTTCCTGAACATCTCCTACAGTCTCTTCGTTTTCTTGATATTTTTTTATGTAAAATCCTCCTGCCACAATAAGTACTAACGCAATAAGCCCAATGACAAGATTTTTCAAAACATCACCTACCATTTTTATTGTCTCTGTTCACATAAAACTTCTTAAGCTATATATTCTAGATTATGATTTATGAAATCCTCCTATTTTGCACATATTACAAATAATAAAAAGATTTTAATTGAAAGGATTCGTAGTGTATAATGCAAATGATATTGATTTCTATCAATACATTATAAGGAGGACTTTTCATGAGTGTACATATCGAAGCAAAACAAGGCGAAATCGCTGAATCTATTCTATTACCAGGTGATCCATTACGTGCAAAATATATCGCTGAAACATTTCTAGAGGATGTTTCTTGCTATAATAACGTACGTGGTATGTTAGGTTTTACTGGAACTTATAAAGGAAAACGTGTATCTGTTCAAGGTACAGGTATGGGTGTTCCTTCTATTTCTATTTATGTAAACGAATTAATCCAAAGCTACGGAGTTAAAAATTTAATTCGCGTTGGCACTTGCGGTGCAATTCAAAAAGATGTAAAAGTTCGTGATGTTATTATCGCAATGACGGCTTGTACTGATTCTAATATGAACCGTTTAACATTCCCAGGATTTGATTTCGCACCAGCTGCAAACTTTGATCTTTTAAAGAAAGCTTACGATGCTGGAACTGAAAAAGGATTACACGTTCGTGTCGGTAACGTCTTAACAGCAGATGTGTTTTATCGCGAAAGCATGGACATGGTTAAAAAACTTGGAGATTACGGTGTATTAGCAGTAGAAATGGAAACAACTGCTCTTTATACATTAGCAGCGAAATACGGCGTAAATGCATTATCTGTATTAACAGTTAGCGATCACATCTTCACTGGCGAAGAAACAACATCTGAAGAGCGTCAAACTACATTTAACGAAATGATTGAAATCGCTTTAGATGCAGCAATTCAACAATAATACACTAAAGAACTTGTCATACGTCTGGCGAGTTCTTTTTATGTGACTTTTTATAAATAACTATTTTATAAAGAGACAGATTTCTCCCCTCTACTTTATTGTAACGTTTGTTATAATAAAGTGAAACTTTAATCAGTGGTTTTTTTCCATCCCCCACTGATTATTAGTTGAACCAATCAGGCTTTTACGGACAGTTGATCTCCCACCTAACTCCCTTGTATTCGCCGAATTTTGAAGTGGAAGTCTTATTGCCCGAGCGGGATAAAGAAATCATTTACAGTATTTCTCATAAGAGGTGACGCAGTGAAAAACAGAAGTATCGTCTTTAAACTATTTTTATTAACATCAACTTTATTTACAATAATATTCCTACTTTTTTTCCTAGGACAATCTCTATTTTTAGAGAAATTTTATATTAATAAAAAAGTAAAAACAGTTCAAACTGCTTTTGAAAAATTCGTAGATAATTATGACAAAAGTGATAAAAGTTATGAGAAAGTTAGAAAACTAAAACAAGAATTTCATGATAAAACAAATGCCGATATGCAGTTTTTGGATTCTAACGGTATTATTAAAAGTGATAACAATTACTATATCGATGTATTTAATCCCAACAATAATAAACAGTATTCCATTCCACTCAATAACCTTTTAACACCAGAAGAATATAATAAATTCGAAAATTTAGGTTTAAAAAAAGATGTAATAATTAATGTTGATGGAGTCGTACAAGAGAATAATATTATTACACCACAAAAATTAGGAACGAATTATAATCAATGGCAAAACGAACATTTCTATTCGGATTTTCAGTCAATTAATGGTAATCCTTCTAAGAATAGACTTGCAAGCCGATACAAATCTACAACTCGTATCGTCTTTACAGGTGTTATAACTAAGTTACAGCTCCCATCAAAAGCTGAGGTTCGTCTTGCAAATGATATTGAAACATTACAAGCCGTTCAATATTTTGCAGATATTATTAGAGATGGCACTTCTAACTCGAACCAATTAAACACTTTCATATTAGATGGCGGCGAAAATATAAAAAATAGTATCTTTGTAAAGCCGATTATAGAAAACGGAAAGATTACAGAATATGCTTTTGCGATAGCGTCTTTACAACCCGTTAATGAAGCGATGCTAGTTTTAAAAGACTATTATGTTTATGCCTTAATCATCGTGTTTCTCGTTATTATTTTGTTATCCTTCTACTACTCAAAAATCATTGTTAAGCCATTAATTAAAATGAATCGTGTTACAAAAAAAATGGCTAATTTTGATTTCAGCGAGAAATTACCTGTTACAGCCGACGATGAAATTGGTGGGCTTTCCGGCAGTATCAATACATTATCTGTAAATTTAAAAGATCGAATCGATCGATTAAATGTTGCCAATACAAAGTTACAACAAGACATTGAACGTGAACGTCAATTAGAGAAAACAAGAAAAGAATTCATTTCTGGCGTATCACACGAATTAAAAACACCACTGAGTGTAATTAGAAGTTTTGCAGAAGGTATTAAAGATGGTGTTAGTAAGGATACTTCGTATTATACTGATGTTATTTTAGAAGAAACAGAAAATATGAACAGGCTGATTGTTGAAATGTTAGAATTAGCAAAGTTAGAATCTGGTACTTACAAACTAGATATGACGACGTTCTCAATTGGTGAATTAACGCAACAAGTCTATACAAAATTATTATTTAGCATGGAAGAAAAGCATCTACAAGTGAACGTCGATGCAGACCCTTCTATACTTGTTAAAGCAAATCGTAGCCGTATTGAGCAAGTAGTTGTGAACTTACTAAGTAATGCAATCCGCTATACGCCGGATGGAGAAAAAATACAAGTCTCCATTATAGAAGCAGAAGATACCGTAAAAATCGAAATCGAAAATACAGGAAACCCTATCCCTGAAGAAAGTCTTGAAAAAATTTGGGATCGCTTCTATCGCCTAGATGCATCACGTAGCCGTCACACCGGAGGTACCGGTCTCGGATTATCTATTGTAAAAAACATTTTAGACCTCCATCATGCCGAGTACGGTGTGTATAATACGACTAACAGTGTTGTATTCTATTTCAATTTACAAAAAGTAAAAGAAGTCAAATAATTTGTCTTAATTTCACTAGGAGTTCACATGAAATTCACACTCTCCCTTTATAGTAAGAAACAAGTTAATCCTTTCCTTTACACATATAAAAGAGGAGAGTGCGTGAAATGAAACAAGCAGGACAACCTATTCAAAATGAAAAACAATTAGAAACTATCAAAAATATACTTTTACAATCTTCGAAACGTGATGGCTTATTATTCGTATTAGCTGTAAATTCTGGCTTAAAAGTAAGTGAAATCTTACAATTAAAAGTTAGTGATGTAATCGATGAAAATGAAAATGTTCGCCATTCCATTTTATTTTACAATGAAAAAGTGAAGAAACATAAATGGTTTGCTGTAAATGAAGACTTACAGCACGCAATCGAAGACTACATGAAAGAACGTAAAACTTGGAAACGTAATGAACCATTGTTAAAATCTCAAAAAGGAACAAAATCTATTACGAGACAACATGCATGGTACATTTTAAACAAAGCTGCAAAAGAAGTTGGATTAGAAGGGATTAGCTCACATACACTTCGAAAAACTTGGGGTTATTGTGCATACAAATCAGGTGTTGATATTGCATTTTTACAACACTTCTTTGATCACAGTACTCCATCAAAAACTTTAAAGTATATCGGTATTGCTTAATAACTCTTATACATAAAAAAGGTTACCATTTGAAAATTTGGTAACCTTTTTTATATTTCATATTCTCTTTTCTTGTCTCTCCTATACTGTAGTGGTACTCTAATAATAAGGGGGAGAAATTATGAACACACTTACAATTGAATTACCAAAAGAAACGGCTGAAAAACTTGATTTATTAAAACAAGCTTACGAAAAGAAAACAGGTACTTCTATCTCTGAGAGCACTCTCGTGCAAACACTTATCTCAAAAGAATTTATCCAGGCGATAACTCCTTTTGATTTACAACAATTCATCAACGGAAAAGAACAGCATTAATGCTGTTCTTTTTTTATCTCTATTTAAAATATACAAAGTTTTTTATATATTTTTAGAAAAACCATTGACAATGATAATGATAACCATTATCATTTATTGTGAAGCCAACAATTGATGAATCAACCAAACGCTCAGTAACATTGTTACCCCTCTTTTTCATATAGAAAGGCACTGTACATTCCCCCTGTTTGTACAGTGCCTTTCTTGTTTATTATCATTCAAAAAAATTTAATTGCTCCGGCTTCGGCTCACCATATGTAATGTTCATCATTTTCATAAGCTGTTTCGCATTATCTGCTGCATCCCCACCTGAATTGTTGTTAAACAGTACGTATATATCCTTTGTTTTCTTTTTTAATTGCTCTAGTCGTTCCACCCATTCTTCCAGTTCTTTATTGTTGTAGCGATATAAACAACGAACCGCTCTCCAATTTTCCCCTTTATCAAGCCAACCATGAACATTTCGACCGTGAAAACGTATTAATGCCATGTTTGAATTCGTAACCTCTAATACGAGTGGCACAGAACCTATCCCAGCCTGTGGTTCATCACAAATTGTATGAACCCATTTCTCCTGTTCTAGAAACTGTAACGTCTTATCTCTCATTTCTGGATAAAACCATGTTTGATTTCGAAATTCTATTGCACATGGTAAACCTTCCATTTTTTCTTTCGTATATCGAAGAAAATCTACATTTTTCTTTTTGCAATCAAACCATGGTGGATATTGAAATAAAATTGTTTTTAATTTATTAGCTTCTATTAAAGGAAGAATGGACTGCTTATACACATCAAACATCTCATCAAACGTAGAAAAAGGAAATTCCCCTTTCATATGTCCTGTCATTCCTTGATACGCTTTTACGACAAAAGAAAAATCTTTCGGCGTTTCCATTGCCCATTTTATATAATTTCGTGCAGGTTGCATCGCGTAAAATGAACTATCCACTTCCACAATAGGAAAATACTCACTATATGTTCGTAATTTATTTCTATTTTCATAGGAATCTACGTATAAAGAATCATGATCTCCCCATCCTGTCACTCCAATGAACAGCACATATATTCCTCCCTTTTTAACTTTATCTTCTATTCACTCCCCAAACACTTTTGCTAATCAATTTCATTAAGTGGCCCTTTCTTTAAGAGTATCCTTATTAAAATATGATATACTATATGGAAGAATTTTTAAAATGAGGGGTTATTTATTTATGCTTCCAAACGATGCTACTGTATCTCATGAAAAACGAATTGAAGAACTAGAAAATAAAGTGCGTTTTTATGAAGAACTTGTAAATCAATTACCACATCATTTCACATACAAAAATCCACATATTGGTTTACAAATAAAGAAAACTAGAGCAACTCATTCCATTCAAGAAATACCAAAAGAGAATAAAGAGGCTCATTTTCAACTTACTTGTGATTCATTATTCTTATTTGAACAACTTGAAAAACACTTTGTACATATTTTTGATGCCTTTTCACATCATGTAACCTTTGTCGATAGTAAAGGGAATATTACTTTATGTAATCAAGTTGCCGCAGATGATTTCGGTGTAATACGAAATGATATTATCGGAAAACCGATTCAACAATTACTAAACTTGCCGGAAGAAAAAATTAAAGCGATTGAAACATTAAGAACGGGAACAGAAATATATAATGAAGAAGTTTTAGACAAAAACTATGGCATTATAAACAACCGAATTATTCGCGATTATAACGGGGAGATTTTTAGGGTTATTAGTGTCTTTCATTATTTAAACACAGAGCGTGATGCAGAGAAGTTTTCGTTAGCAGGACGAATCGCAGCCGGAATTGCACACGAGGTACGAAACCCTCTTACGACAGTACGAGGATACTTACAATTTTTACAAGAAAGTGTTTCTCCATCAAATAAAGAGTTATTTAAAAGCTTACTTATCCCTGAATTAGATCGTGCAAATAGTATTATTACAAAATTTTTAGCCATTTCAAAAACACGTGAATTTACAAGAGAACCGTTTCCTATTAATACATTTTTATGCGACTATATTCAACAGTTACTAGCTAGTGAAGTCTTCTTGCATAACATTTCAATTGATTATAACTTTTCTAATGAATTAGATGATATTTTAGTCAATATTGATCGACATGAACTTGTTCAAGTATTTTTAAACCTATTTCAAAATGCCGTCGATGCTCAAGGCGAAAAGCCTCTTTCTATTCAAATCACTAGTTATCGCCTAGATAACTTCGTTCGGATTACTTTCACAGACAATGGAATTGGTATTCCTCTAGCTATTCAAGAATATATCTTTGATCCATTCTTCTCAACGAAAGATTCGGGGACAGGACTAGGCTTATCAGTAACAAAAAAAATCATCCAAAATCATAACGGTACGCTCAAAATGACTAGTGATCCAGACGGTACAACCTTCACTATTTCTATTCCGATTTTACCTAAAGTAAATCGTGAAGCAATTAACTTATAAAATGAGAATGCTGTTCTATTAACTCCCTTTAATTGTTAAGCACACTCTAACAATTAAAGGGAGTTTTTTAAAACATATAGATTTTTCTCTACTTCTTTATTGTTCGTGTTAGGTAGGTAAACTTCTTATTTTTTGAGAAATAGTAGTTTGTCCATCACGAATTTAATTTAAATTTCATTATAATATATAGTAACGACTATTATTCTATGAAAGAAAGGAATGCAAAGATAAACAAAAAAAATAAAGGGAAAGTATTTTATGGTAATGATTGTTGCGAAGTAAGAGCTTGTAGTTATATCAACATCTCTAAGTCCGAACTTAAATAATTTGTTAGACTTCTTCAAGCTCTCGGCCAAGCTATTCAAGCTGTCTTAGTTCAATATGGATCTGGTTCCTAGGTGGAGGCGCTACTGGACCAGCGGGTACTCCGATTCGGGTAACTATAGCTGCAATAGGAAACTCCAATGCTCAAACAATATCAACTGGAATTAATATTCAATTAAATCAAGTTTTTGAAATAAATAATATTAACTTTAATGACACTACACATACTTTACAGGCGTATATGATATTAGTTTCTCGGCATCTACAACTTTCCCAGGCTCTTCACCGTTTGGATTCGGTATTTCATTCAATGGCCAACCACCTACTCGTAATTTTTCAACTAATGTTATCGGTAGTGCTGTTTCTTTCTCTACAATTGTTACTTTACAAGCTGGTACAACGATTTCTGTACAACCTACAGCAAATACTATTTCTATTCCTAACACGGGCGATACAACTGCGACACTATCTGTACTCCGAATTTACTAACCACAATTTCCGATAATATTTTGGGAGGACTAAACACATTTATAAGTAATAGGTGTGATTTTGATTGTCTATTAAATCTCTCTTTTAATAAAAAGGAGCACTTATTTGGGAGGATAAGTGCTCCTTCTTTACGTTTCTTTACCTCAAATTTACTCTATCTTAATCCTCATTTTGTATGATAAATAATGAAGTCAAAGATATGAAAGAGGGATGAAAAATGAGAGTTATGTCACCGATACGCATTTGGATTGCTCTTATGATATGCATTATTTTATGTGTAGGGGTTTTTTTAACTCTAAAATATTCTACTATTTCAAAAGCAGAGAGAAAAACAGTTCCATACACACTTTTGTATACGAAACAAAACAACATCCTTTATTCCAATTCCACAAATAATGAAAAAAAAGTTATAAAAGGAATGCTTATTACGAAAGCTTCTAGTTACGAAACTCTACTTCAAATTACTGAAACGATTAAAGATCAGTATACAAATAAAGGAATTGATGAAATCACGCTGACTATCCATAATGAAAATAATGGTAGTTATGAAGAAGAATTACCATACGAACCGATTAGTAAAGGAACAATAATCATCACATACGATTCTCAATCCTTTGGCAGTACCAACATTACTCTTAATGAATAGTAGCATTTACCCCACTAATTATGAGCTCACTTCATTTTTCACATGAGAAAGAGGCGAATAACGAAATTCGCCTCTTTCTTTTACCATAACGATGGAATCCACTCTTTCACTTTATTAAACCACTCTTGCTGTTCTTTTTTCCTTTTTTGTTCTTCTTCTTGCCTTTTCTTTTCTTCTTC
>NZ_JAKUFY010000008.1:0-88754 GCF_022663675.1 Bacillus cereus group sp. BfR-BA-01355 | reverse complement strand
AAAGTGTTTTCAAAAGATTAGGAATGAATATTCATTCCACATGTGAATTTTATAATGGGAGATGATTCAAATGAGCAAGTTAAAAAGTTGGAGAAGTTTATCTTTTCTATTATGGATAGTTATTACTATTACAATGGTCGTAACGATGCCTAATATGGATAAATTAGTGAAGGAAAAAGGGAAAATTACAATCCCTAATACAGAACAAAGCAGCATTGCTGACAAGATGATAAAAGAGATGGATAAAGAAGGGGTTGAAAAGTATGAAATTATAGCCGTTTTTAATAGTGGCAATAAGGCAGCTTTAACAGATGAACAAAAGAAGGAAATAACAAAAACAATCAACGCCCTGCAAAATGAAAAAGAGCAATTAGGAATTAAGGAAGTTGTTTCATATTTAGATAATAAAGACTTGGAAAAACAATTAGTTTCTAAAGATAATACGACTATTTTAACGCAAATATCGATAGATAAAAAACATGGTGAAATATCAAAGGTTTCAAATAATCTTCATGAAAAAGTGCAAACGAAAGGGGTAAAAACGTATTTAACAGGAAGTGACTTAATAGCGGGTGATTTTCTTAAATCCTCTCAAGAGGGAGTGAAAAAGACAGAAGTTATTTCAATCATTTTCATTCTTGTAGTATTAATCCTCGTATTCCGTTCACCAGTTGTTCCGATTGTTTCTCTTCTTACAGTCGGTGTTTCGTATTTAGTTTCAATGGGGATTATTGCTCAGCTTGTGGATCAATTTAATTTCCCATTTTCAAACTTTACACAAGTGTTCGTAGTCGTCGTCCTCTTTGGAGTAGGAACAGATTATAACATTTTATTATATACGAGGTTTAAAGAAGAATTAAGTAAACAAGAAAATGCATTTTTGGCCACGAAAGAAACATTTAAATCGGCAGGTAAAACCGTATTATATAGCGGTATAGCGGTGCTAATTGGTTTTGCATCACTTGCGTTAGCGAGTTTTAAATTATATCAATCTACTTCAGCGGTAGCAATTGGTGTTTTAGTATTACTACTCGTATTAACGACTTTAAATCCATTTTTTATGGTGCTTTTAGGAAAAGGAATGTTTTATCCAGTTAAAATATTTAAAGGTCATGAGGATAGTCGCTTATGGGGATTCTTTGCGAAAAATTCAGTAGCAAGGCCATTTATCGCTTTAATCATCGTATTCGTAATATCGATTCCTTTCGTATTAAAATACTCTACTACACTGAATTACAATGATTTATTTGAAGTGGATAATAAGTATGAATCAAAGATGGGTATTAACGTAATAGAAGATCATTTTCCGCCTGGTTTCTCTTCACCGAGTACATTAGTCATTCAATCTGATAAAAAGCTGGATGAAGGAACTTCTCTACAAATTTTAGATGAATTAACTGATAAAATTTCGAAAGTTAAAGGTGTGTCAGAAGTATATGCACCAACACGTCCAACTGGTGAGAAGATAAAAGAATTATATTTAAATAAGCAAGCGGGAGAATTGAATACAGGATTAGGAGATGCCGATGGTGGCATAAAGGAAATTAATGATGGATTAACGGATGCGAAAAATAAAATGGGAAGTAATGATTCAAATAGTCTTGCGAATGTTCAAAAATTAATTGATGGAACGAACGAGGCGAAAAATGGGGTATCAGCATTAGGAACAGCTTTACATCAATTATCCAGCGGCATAAACGGAGGTGCACAAGGAGCGCAGCAAATTGAGAGTGGGTTAACTTCAGTAAATAAAAATATAAATGTCCTATCCAATGCAACGTCACAGCTTCATACTGGTTATGCACAGTTAGAAAAAGGTTTAAGTTCTTACGATCAATACTTCGGAAGTATTGATCAAGCGATTGACGGTGCGAAAAAAGGATATGAACAAATTGAAATGTTAATGACCAATTTCGTTCAAACGAAACCAGAACTAGCGAATGATCCAAACATACAACAAACGATAGGGATTGCTAAAGAGGCACAAAAAAAATTAAGCGTACTTTCAAATGAATTAAATCAATTAGCAACCCAGCACAAAACGGCGATGAGTTCATTTAAAGAAGCGAATCAATCGTTATGGAAAGTGGATAACGGCTTAAAAGAAATGGGCATTGGAGTTAATAAGTTACAAAAGGGAGCAGCGGATCTTAAAAATGGATTAAATGAAGGTACTGCAGGTTCAAAACAAATTGCAAATAAATCAGTTGAGTTACAATCTGGATTAACGAAAATAAACGATGGACAAGGACAACTTTTAACGGGCCTTAAAGACCTGCAAGAAAAGATGGGGCAATTACAATCCGGTTTATCTAAAAGTACAGAAGGGCTTGGAAAAGTAAGTAATGGCCTGCATGACGCACAGAAATATTTAGGGGAGCTCAATGAGTCGAAAAGCTCTGAGAAGTTTTATATTCCAAAAGAAGTGCTAGAGGGAGAAGATTTCCAAAAAGCATTGAACACGTACATGTCACAGGATAGAAAAATTGCTAAAATGACCATCATTTTAGATGTAAATCCGTATTCCAAAGAAGCGATGCCAATTATTCAAGAAATTAATAAAACAATCGATGGCACTGTAAAGGGAACGGAATTACATGATGCGAAAACAGCGATCGGCGGAACAACATCTAGAAACGTTGATTTAAAAGAAGTAACAGGGCAAGATTTTTTACGTACAGCTACAATTATGTTAATTGGAATTGCCATTGTATTAATCGTAATTACACGCTCACTACTAAACACAATATTTATTATTGGCTCATTACTATTAGCGTACTTCGCATCACTTGGTATAAGCGAACAAATTAGTGCACATGTATTACATGTAGATACATTAAGCTGGAATGTTCCATTCTTTAGCTTCATTATGATTGTCGCTTTAGGAGTGGATTATAGTATTTTCGTAATGATGCGCTATAACGAGATCGAAGGGGATTCGGTAACAAAAATTGTAACTGCATCTCGTCATATAGGAGGAGTTGTATTATCGGCGGCGCTAATTTTAGTAGGGACGTTTGCAGCATTAATTCCATCAGGTGTGTTAACACTTATACAAGTTGCATCAGTTGTTGGCGTTGCACTATTACTATTAGCTTTAATCGTGATGCCGATATTGTTACCTGCTTTAATGGGGTTAACGAGTAAATTGAAGAGTTATAAAGAAAAAATAATAAATACGAAATAAGTGAAGACTGTAGGGGATGATTTCTCTACAGTTTTTCTATATATAAAATCTTAAATGGAAAATGAATCCAATGTATTACACAACGAGAAGTGAATGGTAACATGAGAAAGAGGTCGATGATATACATACCATAGCTAAGGGAATGGATAAAAACTATCCGATTTCATTGTAGAAAGGTAATCAACCGTTGCTATTCATCCAGCTTCTACTATATAATAGCTATAGTCTACAATAATTGAGTCGTAATATGCGATTTTTTAAGACAATCGGTGAGAAAACGCTGAAATAAGCGGTATTAGTAGGAGGACACAAATGATTACAGTAAGTAACGTTAGTTTGCGTTTCGCGGATCGCAAATTATTTGAAGATGTTAACATAAAATTCACGCCAGGTAACTGCTACGGTTTAATCGGAGCAAACGGTGCTGGTAAATCAACATTTCTAAAGATTTTATCTGGAGAAATTGAACCATCAACAGGTGACATACATATTACGCCAGGTGAGCGTCTAGCAGTATTAAAACAGAACCACTTCGAATATGAAGAGTTCCCAGTATTAGAAACAGTAATTATGGGTCACACGCAACTTTACAAAGTAATGCAAGAGAAAAATGCTATTTACATGAAAGAAGACTTTAGTGATGAAGATGGAATGCGTGCTGCAGAACTTGAAGGTGAGTTCGCTGAGCTTAACGGTTGGGAAGCTGAGTCAGAAGCTGCAATCCTTCTAAAAGGTCTTGGTATTGGTGAAGATCTTCACGACAAAAAATTATCAGAATTGACTGGTGCAGAGAAAGTGAAAGTATTACTTGCTCAAGCATTATTCGGTAAACCTGACATTCTATTACTAGATGAGCCTACCAACCACTTGGACTTAAAAGCGATTCAATGGTTAGAAAACTTCTTAATGAACTTTGAAAATACAGTAATCGTTGTATCCCATGACCGTCACTTCTTAAATAAAGTATGTACGCACATGGCTGATCTTGATTTCGGTAAAATTCAACTTTATGTTGGTAACTATGACTTCTGGTATGAGTCAAGCCAGTTAGCTTTAAAATTAACACAAGATGCTAATAAGAAAAAAGAAGAGAAAGTAAAAGAGTTACAAAACTTCATTGCACGCTTTAGCTCAAACGCATCTAAAGCGAAACAAGCAACTTCTCGTAAAAAATTATTAGATAAAATTACATTAGATGATATTAGACCATCATCACGTCGTTACCCATTCGTTGGCTTCACACCTGAGCGTGAAATAGGAAATGACTTATTAACTGTTGAAGGTCTTTCTAAAACAATTGATGGCGAAAAAGTGTTAGATAATGTGTACTTCACTTTAAATAAAGGTGATAAAGTTGCATTTATCGGTCGTAACGATATTGCGATGACAACATTATTTAAAATCCTTATGGGTGAAATGGAGCCAGATAGCGGTGCATTCAAATGGGGTGTTACAACATCTCAATCTTACTTCCCAAGAGATAACTCTAAGTACTTTGAGAACAATGACTACAACTTAGTTGATTGGTTACGCCAATTCTCTCCACAAGATGAGTCAGAAAGCTTCTTACGTGGTTTCTTAGGCCGTATGTTATTCTCAGGTGAAGAAGTTAAGAAGAACGTTTCTGTATTATCTGGAGGCGAAAAAGTTCGTTGTATGTTATCTAAAATGATGTTAAGTGGTGCGAACGTAATCACACTTGACGATCCAACGAACCACTTAGACCTTGAGTCTATCACTGCATTAAACAATGGTTTAATTGCTTTCAAAGGTACAATGTTATTCACATCTCATGACCATCAGTTCGTACAAACAATTGCAAACCGCATTATCGAAGTAACGCCAAACGGTGTAATCGATAAAGAAGCAACTTACGATGAGTACTTAGAAAATGAAGAACTTCAAAAACAAGTAGATGCAATGTACAAAGGTCAATAATATATAATGAAAAAACTCGCTCTTTTTAGAGCGAGTTTTTTTGTCGAGAAAACATAACACCATTGGTGGGGGCAAATGAATAATTATTCAAATATAATATTAGTGAACATGAGGATTTTTCATGTATGGAAGAGATGTAATGACTTTAAGATTTAGTTGAAGCAGGGGAATGTAAGGTGAGCAATATAATTAAATAACATTATTTTGTCATGTGAAATATGTACCAAAATTGGAGATAGAATAGTTTGCGAATGAGTTTATAAAGGTATATAGTATGGGATGTCATAATTAGTGGATGAATCTTGGGAGAAAACAGGAAATGTTACAAATTTATTTTATTAAATAGAAACCAAGGTCAAAATGTTTAAAAAGAAATAGTTGAATAAATACAAGCTTCAAATTATAATTACTAATATTCTTCATATAGTTAAATAAAAAAATCTATTTGAAGAAGAAAAATCGAATAGAGAGACAGACTTATAAAAAATAAGCCTTGGATGATCAAAAGAGGTGGAGAAATGAAACAGTTCTTATTAAAGAGCAAAAGTGTGTTAAGCAATCATTTTGGATTCTTTCTGTTTGCCGTTATTTTATTGTGGCTCAAAACGTATGCAGCCTATGTAACGGAATTTAATTTAGGAATTTCAAACACAATCCAAAAATTCTTGCTGTTTTTTAACCCGCTTAGTTCAGCAGTTCTATTTTTAGGACTTGCATTATTTGCAAAAGGGAAGCGATCTTATATTTGGTTAATTGTTATCAACTTGTTATTGTCGATTCTTTTATATGCAAACGTAGTTTACTATCGCTTTTTCAGTGACTTTATTACGTTCCCAACATTAACACAAACGAATAACTTTGGAGATTTAGGTGGTAGTATTCTTGCGTTGCTACATCTTTATGATCCACTATACTTCTTAGACACGATTATATTAATTGTGTTAGTTGCAACAAAATTTGCAAATCCAAAACCAATTCGTGTTGCGAAGCATAAAGTATCTCTAGTATTTGTAGCAGGTATTTTATTATTCAGTGTTAATTTAGGTCTTGCAGAGTCTGACCGTCCTGAATTATTAACAAGAACGTTTGACCGTAATTATATTGTGAAATATTTAGGGGCATACAACTACACAATTTATGATGGAATTCAAAGTGCGAAAGCATCGACAGAACGAGCATTAGCTGATGGCGATAATATGACAGAAGTACGAAATTATTTAACATCAACTTATGCAAGTCCAAATCCTGAGTATTTCGGTAAAGGAAAGGGAATGAACGTAATTTATATTCATTTAGAGTCATTCCAAAACTTCTTAATTGATTACAAATTAAATGGTCAAGAAGTTACACCGTTCTTAAACTCATTTACAAAAGATGCGAATACGCTATACTTTGATAACTTCTTCCATCAAACAGGACAAGGGAAAACATCTGATGCGGAGTTTATGTTAGAGAATTCAATGTTTGGTTTACCGCAAGGTTCTGTCTTTACAACGAAATCTCATAATACGTATCAA
The DNA here is from genome assembly GCF_022663675.1 of Bacillus cereus group sp. BfR-BA-01355. Taxonomy (NCBI): domain Bacteria; kingdom Bacillati; phylum Bacillota; class Bacilli; order Caryophanales; family Bacillaceae; genus Bacillus; species Bacillus cereus group sp. BfR-BA-01355. Next base: position 82,112 of record NZ_JAKUFY010000008.1, on the reverse strand, counting down.
TCAGCACCAGCTATTTTAGGACAACAAGGATACACATCAGCAGTATTCCACGGTAACTACAAAACATTCTGGAACCGTGACGATATTTATAAATCATTTGGTTTTAATAAATTCTTTGATGCGTCATACTACGATATGAATGAAAAAGACGTAGTAAACTACGGATTAAAAGATAAACCGTTCTTTAATGAATCTATTCCGTTATTACAAACGTTGAAACAACCGTTCTATACGAAGTTTATTACGTTATCGAACCATTTCCCTTATCCAATTGATAAGGCAGAAGCAACGATTGAACCAGCAACAACAGGTGATTCATCAGTAGATACGTACTTCCAAACAGCACGCTATTTAGATGAATCTGTAAAAGGCTTCATCGATTACTTGAAACAATCTGGTTTATATGATAACTCAATTATCGTTATGTACGGAGACCATTACGGTATTTCAGATAATCATAACGCAGCAATGTCAAAAGTAATGGGTAAAGAAATGAACTCATTTGAAAATGCACAGTTACAACGTGTGCCTTTAATCGTTCGTGTACCAGGAGTGAAAGGTGGCGTACAACATCAATATGGCGGTGAAATTGACGTTCTTCCTACGTTATTACACTTACTAGGTACAGATACGAAAAACTATGTTCAATTCGGTTCAGATTTATTATCACCAGAGCATAAACAAGTCGTTGCGTTCCGTAACGGTAACTACGTAAGCCCAACTGTTACTGCACTAAACGGCAAATACTATGATACAACAACTGGAAAACCTGTAGAATTTACAGATGAAATAAAGAAAAATGAACAAATGGTTCAAAACTCACTAAAATACTCTGACCAAGTCGTAAATGGTGACTTATTACGATTCTACACACCGGAAGGATTCACTCCAGTAGATCGTTCGAAGTATAACTATAACAATCGTGATAAAAACAAAACGAAGGTAAAAACGACTCCGGAAGGGGAAGCTAAATAATAAAAGGCGCTATTCATATGAATAGCGCTTTTTATTTGTAAATATACCATCATTATTAGACAGAACTAGCTGTTGCTTTTTGTTTTGCTTTTCCGAAGAACACTACACCAACAATGATCATAATGATAAATGCCCATTTAATGAAAGGGTTACTTTCGAAAAATCCAGCGAACCATTTCTCATCTACAATCATTTTTGCAGCAGTATAAGCTAAAACCGCTGCTCCAATCGTAATGATGACAGGAAAACGATCTACCCATTTTAAAATCAATGTACTGCCCCATACGACTACAGGAATAGAAACTAATAGCCCGATGATTACTAAAGAAAAGTTACCATGCGCAGCTCCTGCAACAGCGAGTACATTATCAATACCCATTAACGCATCAGCAATGATAATGGTTTTAATAGCAGACCAAAATCCTTCTTCTGCCTTAATATCATGGTCTTTGCCTTCAGCAATTAATTTGTAAGCAATCCATATAAGAAGTACACCACCAATTAAAAGTAATCCTGGTATTTTTAATAACCAAACGACAACTAAAGTAGCAAGAGCTCTTATAGCAATTGCTCCAACGGTTCCCCAAATGATAACTTTCTTTTGTTGATCTTTCGGTAATCGTCTTGCTGCTAATCCAATTACAATGGCGTTATCTCCGGCTAACACTAAATCGATTACGATAATTGCTAATAAGGCAGACAAATATTCAGGTGAAAGAAAATCCATAAATATATCACTCCTTATAATTAATATGTACTTATAAGCTATTCCGTATTAAGAATTCTAAGGATTATTTATTAAAATACAATCTCTTCAAATAGTAATTAAGGATTATAATTATGGTGCATAAACACTTAAAAAGATGGATACGGTACAATTCTGGAACCATCTTTTAAGTGCTTAATTTTTAATTATCATTTTTTGTTTGAAGATTTACTTTCGTATCTTTGATTATTACTTTTTTAGGCGTGAAACATGCAATAATTAAAGCCACAATAGATAAGACTAACATAAATACGTACGCATCACTTGAGCTATAGATAGAAGATAAGTTTGTTACTTGCATAGCTGATATATTTCCATTCTCACTAGATAACTGTGAAATGTGTGAAGTGGATTGAATTGTATACACCGTGATAATAACTGCTGTTCCAATAGCACCTGCTAATTGGCGAATCCTACTATTTCAAGCTTAACGGTTCAGAAAATCGCAACAAAAGCAGGGTTAAATCGAACAACATTTTATTTGCATTATCAAGATATTCAAGATTTACTAGACCAAATCAATAGCGAAATTTTAAATGAGCTTTCAAATAAAATTGTTGATTTAATACATGCAAAAGATTTGTCAGAAAAACAAAAGCTAACACAATTGCTAGATTATTTATATATTCACCGAAATTTTTTATTTATATTATTTAAAATGAATCAATTTGAGGAGCAATTGTTTTTATTTTTAAAGCAATTAATAGAAACGAGAAGAGAGAATACGAAAAAGAATTTACCTGATGATTACGTTGCAGTTGATATTAAAACAGCCTCTTTGGTAGGGATTATCATGTGGTGGATAAGGAATGGACTTCACTTTAGTTCAGATTATATTGCAAATCAAATTTATTTAATGTATAAAGGATGATATGTTAAAATCAGTCATATGTATTAGTAAATAAAAATCATTATATCTAAGAGTTGAAATTAATGGGAGATAGAAAGTGTCTTACAAGTTAAGAAAGGCGTATAAATTTCAAATTTATAAAGTAAAAGTTTTATAGCAAGAAGAGGAGAAATTTATGAATTTTCAAAATAAAAAAATAGCATTACATTTAGAGGTGGTGAAATACCAATTTAAAGATGCAAAAGAGGAGTGTGATAGAAATTGGCTAATAGTAAAAGCGAAACTGTCAGAAGGAAATAAAGTTTTTGAAACGATGGATCCTTTTCTACAAACGTTCGACTTACAGCGTATGAAAAAATGGTTTCAATCATTACCGAATCCTACATATACCGAACTAGATTTCATAGAGCCTAATATAGCGTTTGAATTAATGGGGGAAAATGAAGATGAGTTTCAAATTGTAGTCCGATTATCTCAGGAACTTACCCCTTCATGGTGTAAGGAAGAGGAGTACGAATTTTCTATAAGTATTACACAAGAGGACAGAGAAAAGATTATTCTTTTTATTGAAGAGCAACAAAGAAATTTCCCAAAACGATAAAAAAGACTTGATAACCTACTAGAGGGAATCAAGTCTTTTCATTACATACGATTATCATGCCAGAAGTTTAATGGGAAGTGTTCGTTCTCATTATATGCTTCTAATTCATATCCTTTTTCTTTCAGTCCTTTAATAATTCCAGGTACTGCTTTTACCGATTGTGGATGAATATCATGCATAAGGATAACTTCTGTTGGATTTGTAGCACCATGTAGTACGTTCTCTACAATTTTAGCAGATGCAGCATCAACTTGCATTTTGTTATATTTCCAGTCTAAAGAATCAATTGTCCAATCCCAAACCTTTAAGCCATTTTCTACAACTTTGTTGCGAAGAGCTTCGTTTAATCCTGGCATTGATCCGTAAGATGGGCGAGTTAATACTGGTGATTTACCTAAAACACCAGCGATTAAGCCTTGATCTTCCTTCATTTCATCTACATAATGACCTTCAGTGTAAAGTTTCTTGTAGTTATGAGTCATACTGTGCATCCCAACGTAGTGGCCTTCAGCATCTTCGCGTTTTACAAGATCAGGGAAAGCTTTTACGTTTGAACCAATTAGGAAGAATGTTGCTTTTGCATTTTCTTTCTTTAACATATCTAAAAGCTCAGCTGTGTATTTTCCGGGACCGTCATCAAATGTTAAGTAAGCGACTTTTCTAACTTGTCCGTTATAATGCTTTGGAGCCTCTTTCGGAGCAAGAGATGTTTGAATCTCACTTACAAGTTGAACAGATTTTGCTTCATCCTCTGTACTAGCTAAAGCAGTATGTACTGATCCTAAAGCGGCTTCGTATGTAAATAATACCCCCGCACAAACCAACATAGCCCTTTTTACCAAAGTTGTCATTCGAATTCCATTGTGCATAATTTTCCTTCTCTCTATAAAAGTTCTACTCTACTATATTAGCAATTATAGGTAGGGAAATGCAAAAAAACTTTTTTACAAGTGTAAAAAAGTTTGGCAAAAAGTATGCAAGATTTTAAAGGAATGTCATTTTGGAAGAAACATCACAAATGATTGGATAAATTGAATGGTGAATTGGAAACAATACAAGGGATATTAATTTTAGGAGGTGCTTTAATTGAATTATAAAAAAATGCTTTCAATATTAATGACAAGCATATTTACAGTAGGATTATTAATTGGCTGTAATCCAGCTCCAAAAGATGAAAAGGAGCCAGATCCAACGGAGGAACCTTCTGAACAAAGACAGGAGGAAAAAAATAATGAATTAAACAAAAAGGATGAGCAAGAACCAGATCCAACAGAAGAGCCATCTGAGGAACAAAAGAAGAAAAAAGAAAATGAGTAGTTGTAGTTTAATGAAATGTGTAGCATGATTTTGTAACAAAAAATACTTTTTAAAACATACAACCACTTTTCTTGCTTTATAAAAAAGTGGTTGTATAAAATTGTATATGAATTTAAACATTTCATGGATATGACTTTTGCTTTAAGGCTACTTTTTAATTTATGTAGTTTGTGATATTTATTTCCCCTAAAATGAAGCTTGAAATCAATATTCATCTCTCGTTACAAACTCTTCAATCATCAAATTTAATTGATCCGATATTTCTATCAACAAACTTCTATATTAAATACCTCGTACAACATAATAGCACCTAATGCAGTAATTCCTTCATAAAGCATTATAATGCTTTTTATTAAAATCTTTCCTTAATTTAAGCCTAACATCCCCCTGATGTGTGTTAGTAAGTATTGTTGTGTTAAAATTTTGACAAAAACTATTAATTTATTCGTTTATTTTATGAAGATTTGCTCCTTCTTTTAACGATTAAAGGATTAAATATATTAGAAAGTTTTAATAAAATTAAAACTCTATTTTCTTGGAAGTAGGAAATAAAAAATTTATAGGAATTAGACTAAAGTCTTAAAACGAAAGGAGACTAATCATACTTTCGTATCACTTCATTTTCGTTCCAATTATTGATTCGAATATTTTTGTTTTTTATTAAAATATTGGTAAAGAAATAATTACATAAAAAAAAGGAGTGGGAATATGAATAATTATATTTGTACTACATGTGGAGTACAGTATCCCGAAAATGAAGAAGCACCTTCTCGTTGTAAAATTTGTAATGAGGAAAGACAATATGTTAATCCAATTGGGCAGTCATGGACAACATTAGAAATAATGCAAAATAGCAATTTATACAAAAACGAAATAATAAAAGAAGAAAGCGGTTTGTATAGCATTACTACTAAACCTAAATTTGCGATTGGACAAACAGCATTTTTAATACAAAGTAAAACTCTAAATGTTATGTGGGATTGCATTAGTTATTTAGATGATAAAACGATACAACGTATATATGATTTAGGTGGTATTCAAGCAATAGCACTTTCTCATCCACATTATTATTCTACACAAGTTAAATGGGCAGAAACATTCAATGTACCTATTTATATTCATGAAGATGATAAAGAGTGGGTGGTTCGTCCGAGTAAGCAAATTAAATTTTGGTCTGGGGAGCATCTTTTGTTATCGGAAGAACTTATATTACATCGCTTAGGAGGCCATTTTAAGGGCGGGACTGTTATACATTGGAAAGACGGTAATGAAGGGAAAGGTATTTTGTTATCAGGTGATATTATACAAGTAGTTTCGGATCAAAAATGGGTAAGTTTTATGTATAGTTATCCCAATCTTATTCCATTACCAGCGAATAAAGTTAGAGATATGGCAGAGAAAGTAAAAGATATCCAATTTAGTCGACTATATAATGCATTTCATGGTGTGGTGGAAGATGCAAATAAAGCTGTACAAAGATCTGCTGATCGGTATATAAAGGCCCTGCAAGGAGAACTATTTCATACGTAATAGCTTGTATTTCATCTCTACATTTATATAACTAATTTTATATGAATTTTATACGAAAGTCCTATTGTTTATTAACTTATAGGTCTTTCAACTTAGGAAGCTCACACTAATGAGGGATGTTAAAGGGAATATATGTAACCTATACTAATTACTATAAAGCTTTGGAAAATGAAAAGGAGGAGATTTGCATGAAGAATTGGGTTCAATTTAGAATTGCAAGACCAACAGATAAATTTGAAGAAGTGATAAGTTTTTATGAAACAGGATTAGGATTAAAACGTATAGGGGAATTTCACAATCATGAAGGATATGACGGGGTTATGTTTGGTTTACCAGATGAAGAATATCATTTGGAGTTTACTACACATGTTAATGGAAGTCCATGTCCGGCACCGACAAAAGATAATTTACTAGTTTTTTATATGCCTAATAAAGGTGAAATTGAAAAGATAGTGAATCGATTAAGTAATATGGGCTATCATGAGGTGGAACCAGAAAACCCGTATTGGATAGAGAAAGGAACCACAATAGAGGATCCAGATGGTTGGAGAATTGTGCTTATGAATGCATCTGAATAAAGAAACTATTATTATATGAAATAGAGTGTAACAAAATGATTTAGACATAAATCCCTACAGTGTTTGTAGGGATTTTTATATAAGAAAATCTTATTGAGAGAGTTATTAAAATGTAGAAAGATTTTGGCTAAGAGCAAATGTAATAAACATAATTTATGAAGGAGGTATAAAAGTATGATAGTAAAACATTTTAAAGAGTCTTCTAAACATGTTGGAAATACACCTCTCATGAAATTAGAATGCGAAGAAACGAAGAACCTTTCTATCTATGCTAAATGTGAATGGCATAATCCTACAGGATCAATTAAGGATAGGGCCGCACTTGGAATGATTAATAAATATTTACAAGAAGCGGACAAAAAACAAAATATTTTAGAGTATAGTGGTGGAAGCTTAGCGAGGTCAATTGGGTGTATTTGTAATTATTTAGGAATTGAATGCACGTTAGTGTTAAGTTCTGCAACTGGTCAATCTCTATTAAATAAACTCAAATATTATGGTGCTAACGTAATCTTAGTTGATAAATGTAAGGGGTTTTACGCAGTAATTGAGAAGGCAATAGAGATTAGCAAACAAAATCCAGAATTATACTTTTTATTCCAACATTATAATAATGCAAATATAGTAAGTCATATTGAAGGTACAGGGCGAGAAATTATTGCACAAATGATTGGAAAACCAATACATGCATGGGTAGCATCTGCTGGTACTGGTGGAACTCTAATGGGAGGCTATACAGCAATAAAGAATTATACAAAAAATGTTGAACTACATTTAGTAATGCCTGCTGAATTGCCTTATGCTTCGGAACAACCACCAAATGATTTAAAGAAATATGCTGGATCAGGTGGGTTCGGCTTAGGAAGGAAACAACATTTCATAGAACAGGAAGAAAATTTGATAGAAAAACAATGGACTTATTCATATGAAGATACCCTGTATGAAATGGCACGTTTTTACAAAGATACTGGTATAAAAATAGGAACTTCTGCGGCAGCGAATTTATTAGCTGCTAAACAAATTGGGAAAGAAAAAGGTGCGAATTTTAATGTAGTTACAGTTTTTCCGGACGCAGGGTCAATAGAAGAGTGGTCAGATGTAAAAAAATTAGTTGAAAAATAGGGGATAGACCAAATGATAGAGAGGACCATCAAAAAACTGTATGTTTAACTGGTACAGTTTTTTGATGGTGTGGCTGTGTAATGTTTAGAAATTTCACATACCGTATTTTAAAAATAAATATAGGAAAACCAAAAAGTAATGTAGAATATATCGTGCATACATGTATAAAGTCAACATAAAAGATAAAGAGGTGGGTATATGTTTCTTGAGGAAGTAATGCAGCAACTAGAGAAATATGGAACAGAACAAAATCGTAAAACGTATAAAAACCACGGAGCGAAAGAGCCACTATTCGGAGTTAGTTTTGCGAATTTAAAATTGTTAAAAAAGAAGCTAAAAAAAGATCATGATTTAGCAGTTGAATTGTGGGAAACAAAAAATATGGACGCAATGACATTAGCAACTTATATTTTAGATCCGAAGAAAATAACGACAGAACAGCTTAATAGTTGGGTTCAGGATGTTGATTATTACTGTTTAATGGATGTTCTTATGACATCTATATGTACTTCGCCAATTGCAATAGAAAGAATGGAAGAGTGGACAAAGTTTAATGATGAATGGATTGGAAGAGCTGGCTGGTCTTTATTAGCAAATATAGCGATTAAAAATAAAGCGTTACATGATGATTTCTTCTCTCCGTACTTAGAAGAGATTAAAGAAAATATACATAATGAAAAAAATAGAAAAAAGGAAGCGATGAATAGTGCTTTAATCGCAATAGGAATTCGTAATGAAGACTTAGAGCGACAAACGATTGAAATTGCGCGTGAAATTGGAAAAGTAGAGGTTGATCACGGTGCGACATCATGTAAAACACCAGATGCAGAAAGCTATATAAAAAAAGCGAGAGAAAGAGCTGAAAAAAAGAAAGTGAAATAAGAAAAGAGGAACGGTTATGAAACCAATTGAAGCAGCACAAAACATAATTACATCACAATTTCCGAATTGTGATGTAGCTTTACTCGGCGGAAGCGTTGCACGAGGAGAAGCGACGAAAACATCTGACCTTGATATTGTAATAGTCGATCAAAGTTTAACTTCTTGTTATAGAGAATCTTTCTATAGTAATGGATGGCCTGTTGAGGTGTTTGTTCATAATTTTGAAACATATAAAACCTTTTTCAAAATGGATTGTGATCGAGGGAGACCGTCGTTACCACAATTAGTTTCAGAAGGGATTGCATTAAAAGGGGAAAAGGAAATTGTTGAGAAATTAAAAAAAGAAGCGAATGGTTTACTACATAAAGGACCAGATAAATGGACGGAAGAAACGATTAAGCAGAAGCGATATTTTATTACGGATACTTTAGATGACTTTATTGGTGCAACGAAAAGAGAAGAAGAATTGTTTATCGCTAATCTATTAGCGGATTTAGTACATGAATATGTATTAAGAGTAAATGGTAGGTGGCTTGGGAGTTCAAAATGGTTCATTAGAGTGCTAAGAAGGTATGATGAGCAATATGCAAACAAATTTGTAGCCGCTTTTGATCATTTTTATAAAACGGGAGAGAAAAATGAATTAATTCATTTTATAGAAAAGACGTTAGAACAGTATGGTGGAAGAGTGTTCGAAGGATTTTCTATTGGTAAATAAAAAGGGGAGAGAAAAATGAATGTACCATATGTTCAATTAAGAGAATTGACATTAGATGATGTAGAAGATCGCTATCAATGGTCATTAGATAGAGATGTAACAAAGCATTTAGTCGTACCAGATCAATATCCTCCGTTCACTCGTGAAGATACGAGAAACTGGATTGAAGCTTGTATAAGCCGAAAAAATGGTTATGAACAAAGGGCAATTGTTACTGAGAAAGGTATACATATTGGATGGGTAGACCTTAAAAATTTTGATAAAACAAATAAAAATGCAGAACTAGGAATTGCGATTGGAAATAAAGACTATTGGGGTAAAGGATTTGGAATGGCAGCTCTAAACAGCATGTTACATATAGGTTTTTCCCAGTTTGAATTGGAGAAAATTTGGTTACGTGTAGATGAAGATAATACACAAGCTAAAAAGAGTTATGAACATGCCGGATTTGTATGTGAAGGGTTAATGAGAAATGATCGATTGAGACAGGGGAAGTTCATTCATCGCTATCGTTACAGTATATTAAAAGAAGAGTATGAATTAAAAAATAATAACCTATAAAAATATTATGTAAATGAAAAAGGGGAAGATAAAATGATTCGATTACTTACAAAAGCGGATGCAAAACAATATTGGGAGTTACGTTTACAAGCACTACAAGTAAACCCAGAAGCATTTGTAACGACTTATGAAGAAGCAGTACGTCAAGAAAACCCTCTTGAACGCGTTGCTAGTAATCTTTCATCTAACAGTAGTTTTACATTTGGTGCTTTTAATAATGAAAATCGTTTAGTTGGGGTTGTTACTTTATTAACAGAAGAAAAGGATGCATATAAGCATAAAGGGCATATCGTTGCAATGTATGTAGATACTGAAAATCGAAGAAGTGGCTTTGCACGTGATTTAATACGTAAAGCAATTGAAAGAGCAAAAGAGATGAAGCTAGAACAATTGAATTTAGGGATTGTGTCAACGAACGAACCAGCCAAACGATTATATGAATCAATGGGATTTAAAACGTACGGAATTGAAAAAAGGGCTATAAAAATGAATGGTGTGTATAGTGATGATGAACATATGGTGTTGTTCTTTTAAGAGAGGAAGTTTAGCATGAAAGATCTCCATTTAGAAAGAAATATGGACCTTCAAGTAGCGATTTTGTATGCGACGGTTGCTGATACGTTTAATAGATTGCAAAGGTTAGTAGAAGGTACTGAAGAGAACGAACTATCCTATAAAGGGTCTGAAAATAATGAAAATAGTATTGGGCAGTTACTTCAGCATTTAGCAGTTGTCGATTTACATTGGGTGTATCGTTTCAAGGGAGAAGATGTTCCAACAACATTTGAAAATAAATATGGTCCTATGTTGAATGAAGTAGGAGAAATGCCGAGTTTAAGAAAATACACGTTGCAAGAGTTAATGCAAGATTATGAAGCAGTGCAAAAATTGTTTCATGAAGAATGTATGAAACTAACAGAAACTGATTTAACGCGGGAAGTTTTGTATGAAAAAGGGGAAACTGCGACTATAAGATGGGGAATTTGGCATATAGCAGATCATAATCGATATCATCAAGCACATATAAGTCGATTGAGGAAATTATATAGAGCTAGATTACATACAAGTTAAAGATTGTGAATTTTAATTATATTTATTTTGTTGTATAGTATTAGGGAGAAACTAAACAAGGGGTTTTACAATGAAAGCAATTGTTATAGGGATACTGGCATCATTTTTCTTTGCCTTTACCTTTGTTTTAAACCGGGCAATGGACTTAGAAGGTGGAAGCTGGATTTGGAGTGCATCATTACGGTATTATTTTATGGTTCCAATGCTATTACTTATTGTTATGTATAGAGGGAACTTAAAGCAACTCTTTCAATATATGAAAAACAATCCGAAAGAATGGTTAGTATGGAGTATCGTTGGATTTGGTCTCTTTTATGCACCGCTTAGTTTTGCTGGAGCGTTCGGACCAGGTTGGCTTGTTGCATCAACATGGCAAATTACAATCGTTGCAGGGATTTTGTTAACACCATTTTTTGCGGTGGATCCACTACATAAAAAACTTCCGATGAAGGAATTAGTTATGTCGGGTATTATTTTATTTGGTGTTGTTCTCATGCAAGTAGAACATGCTTCTTCATTAGGTATTCGTGAAACCGTTTTATGTGTAGTTCCTGTACTTATTGCAGCATTTGCGTATCCTCTTGGAAATCGAAAAATGATGCAAGTTTGTAAAGGGGAATTAGATGTATTTCAGCGAGTACTCGGTATGACATTAGCAAGTTTACCATTTTGGTTTTTATTATCTGGTTACGAAGTATCAACTGGCGGATTACCGTCAAGTAGCCAAGTTTTTCAATGTTTTATTGTAGCAGTTAGTTCGGGGTTAATCGCGACAGTATTATTTTTCTTTGCAACAGATCTTGTGAAAGATGATCCACAAAAACTAGCAACAGTGGAAGCGACGCAGTCTGGTGAAGTTTTATTTGCGCTAGTAGGAGAGCTGATCTGGTTATCTGCACCAATTCCGTCATCATTATCTTGGATTGGTATGAGTCTCGTTATTATTGGGATGATACTTCATAGTTATGTAGCTGTCGTTGTAAAAAAAGAAGAAAAAATAACGGCGTAATGAGACTAGCTCTTTTTATTAAGAGCTAGTATTTTTTCGTAGAAAGGGATGAAAGTATGAATTTACAACTTGTTGAACAACTTGAAAAAGATTCAATATTAAATGTGCTACAATATGCCGTCGGTCCAAATGAAATAAGCTTAAAGAAAGCAGTATTACTTTATCAAAATAATAAAGGGACTTTGTACAAATATGAAGAAAAAGCTTGTATAGGTATAGAAGTAATCGGGGCAACTAAAGCACGGGTATGTCATATAGCAGTGGATCCAGATTATCGTCAAAAAGGAATTGCACTGCAAATGATTAAAGAGGTTGTAAGAATATATCAATTGACTTATATAGAAGCAGAGACAGACGATGGGGCGGTAGAATTTTATAAAAGAATTGGTTTTCGAGTTAAAAGTTTAGGAGAAAAATATAAGGAAATCGAAAGATTTCATTGTTATTTGGAAAAATAGTATAAAAATATGCATATGGAGTATAGTCTGAAAAAATAAGATCTACATTTTTCTTCATTTCAAAAAACTCTCGTTCATCATTATCTACGATTTTAATAGAGTTTTGAGTCTTCAGTATAATAATATACATATTTTTGTAGTAATGAATATGATTAAGTTAAAAATTAAGAAAAATATGATAATATATTTATATAAAAGTTTAAATTTACATGGCTAGTGGGGGAACCAATATGAAAATGAATGATATAGTAGCAAGTACAAAATTTCCAAATACAATCGAAACAATAACAAAAGATTTAAAAGCATTAGGAATCGAAAAAGGAATGACAATTATCGTTCATTCATCACTAAGTTCTATCGGGTGGATATCTGGTGGTGCGGTTGCCGTAGTAGAAGCATTAATGAAAGTTGTTACGGAAGAAGGAACGATAATAATGCCAACGCAATCTTCGGATTTATCCGATCCGAAACATTGGTCAAGACCACCTGTACCGGAAGACTGGTGGCAAATTATCCGAGATAACGTCCCGGCATTTGATTCACGTATAACCCCAACAAGGGGAATGGGTGAAATAGTTGAATGTTTTCGTACATATCCGAATGTAGTACGTAGTAATCATCCGTTAGGAAGTTTTGCTGCATGGGGAAAACATGCAGTAGAAATAACAATGAACCATTCGTTATCAATGAGCTTTGGAGAAGAATCTCCATTAAGAAAAATATATGATTTAGACGGGTACGTATTATTAATTGGTGTTGGATATGATTCCAATACGTCTGTTCATTTATCCGAGGTGCGTACTGGTGCATGTGAGTTAATACAAGTAGGAGCACCTATTATAGAAAACGGTGAGAGAGTGTGGAAAGAGTTTGTTGAAATGGATTACGAATCTGAGAAGTTTGTTGAAATTGGTGTGGAGTTTGAGCGAAAAGGAACTGTAAAAAACGGGAAGATAGGGAATGCAACGTGTCGTCTAATGAAACAGCGTGATATAGTTGACTTTGGAACCGAATGGTTTCGTAAGAAAAATTAGTAAGGGATGGTTACAATGAAGGGGAAAAAGGTATTAATTACGAGCGGTGGTTGTCTAGAAAAATGGGATCAAGTACGCGGGCATACGAATATGGCTAAAGGTACAATCGGCAGGATAATGGCAGAAGAACTTCTAGCTAAAGGGGCACATGTTATATATTTACACGGTTATTTTGCGGAGAAACCGAGCGATGTACATAGAGGGTTAGAATTACATCCATTTGAAGGAATTGTTGATTTGCAAGATAAAATGAAAAGTATCATCACACATGAAAAGGTTGATGCGGTCATTATGGCCGCGGCTGGATCAGATTGGATTGTGGAGAAGATTTGTGATCAAGATGGTAATGTTCTTAATATGAACGGAAAAATTTCAAGTGATATAGCACCGATTATTCACTTTCAAAAGGCTCCAAAAGTATTAAAACAAATAAAAGAATGGGATCCAGAAACAGTACTTGTTGGTTTTAAACTTGAAAGTGATTTAAATGAAGAAGAACTATTTGAAAGAGCGAAAAATAGAATGAAAGAAGCAAGGGCGAATGTAATGATTGCGAATTCACCACATTCTTTATATTCGCGCGGAGCTGTACATTATGTAATTGGACAGGATGGTAAAGGGAAGTTGTGTAATGGGAAAGATGAAACAGCGAAAGAAATTGTCAAAAGCTTAGAGATATTATGTAATCGTGTTACTGCTTTTTAAAATTAAGTTTTTAGATAAGAATGAATCCGCATAGTAATAAGTAAGCGAAACTTTAATTGGTGGGAATTTTACTTTTACACGAATGTGAAGCGTATACCAATCAAGAGCTATACACAGAATAATTGGTGAGGAGTGGATTCTATGGAACATTTATTAAAGCAAGCTATTAAACTTAGAAATGAAAAGAAATATGCGCAGTCTAAAGAGATGCTTATAGGATTAACAAACTTTACAAAGGATGCAGAAGTACTGTATCAGTGTGCGTGGATACATGATGTAATGGGGCTAGAAACAGAAGCAATTCCGTATTATGAGCAAGCAATCGCAAATGGACTTGATGGCGAATCACTTTGCGGTGCTTATATTGGTTTAGGAAGTACATATCGTTGTATAGGGGAATATGAAAAGGCAATTACAGTATTAGCAGCTGGGGTGAAAAAATTCCCAGAGAACGATCCAATGAAAGTATTTTTATCATTAGCAAAATATAATGTAAACGATCACGAATCAGCTATGAAATTATTACTTGAAACTGTCGTGAAAGTAGAGGAAGTAAAAGAATTTGAGCGTGCCATTTCATTTTATAAAGACCATTTAAATGAGGTTTTTAAATAAAGGAGTGAACGTATGAATGTTACACTATCGCGAAGGCGAAAAGGTATTTGGATTGGACTCGTCTCTTTAATAATACTATCAAACTACTTATTGTATGCCCTTCCAATAGTACCAGCTGCGCCGAAAGAAGTTGTGCTTGGGTCATTATTAGATTGCATGTTTGTCATTCCAATCATCACGTATTTCTTCATTATTCGAAAAAGATACTCGTTAACGTATATATTTCCTGTTGTAATAGCTGGATATATTTTTGCAAGATTTATTATTCCAAGTTACTATTTACAAGCTTTTTCATTCATCTCTTATATTATTGTTGCGGCTGAAATTGCATTTGTAGGTCTAGAATTATTCCTTCTCTATAAAATTGTTAGAGTGCTTCCTAAAATAATAAAAAAATATAAAAAACATAGAAGAGAAAATTATTCCTTTTCTTATGCGATTGATGCAGCATTTGAAGCTACTATGAAAAGAAATAAATTAATAGATATCATTGTAACGGAGTGTAAGTTAATCTATTATGCATTTTTATCGTGGCGTGAAAAAGTACCAGAAGGTGAATCCGTATACTCATATCACAAAAAGACTGGTGCAATAGGTGTATATATCATGATCATCCATGCGACCTTAATAGAAAGTATCGGTTTTCATTATTTGTTTCATCAATGGAATCCGGTTGTAGCATGGGTGTTACTTATTTTAAATGTATATGCAATGTTTTATTTTTTAGCTGAAATACAAGCAATGCGTAAAAATCCACTTGTCGTAACAGAAGAACAAGTAATCATTCAAATTGGATTAGGAAAGAAAATTGTTATACCATTTACACAAATTGATAATATTGCGTTCTACAAGGGTGAATTGCTATCGGCAAAAGAAGGGAAACAGATATTGGATGCAACTGTTATGGAGTTCATAAAAGAACCTGCTACTTTTGAAATAACATTAAAAGAGCCAGTGAAAGCACAGTTGTTATATGGCTTTTCTAAAACAGTAAGTCGTGTTCACTTAAATGTTGATGAAGAACGAAAATTTTATGATGCGGTTAAGGAAAAGTTAAAACATGAGTAATAGTGCTGTTAGTTACATAAAAACAAATAAACTTCCGTTAGAAGTGAAAAACTCTTTCTAAATAAGAAGGAGTTTTTCTTGTATAAATCATTATATAAAAAACTATATACTTCTTTATCACTATATAAATGGATATAATTGAGGATAGAACTAGTGTAAGGGGAAACAAAATAATGAATAAGTTACTTACATCGAAAATTGAAATTATAGAAAGAAAAATCCGATATAACTCAACAATAGTAGATCACAAGTGTTTATTACTTGAAAAGCAATCACAAAGTATTGTTTTATTTCACGAGGTGCAGTATTCATTTACAATGACTGCAAATGATACTAAGTTAACAATCCCAAAAGGGAGTTATACAATCGCATATTACTGGAAAGATTGTCCGTACAATTTATACGTATGGAGAGATATAAAAGGGAAGTATTTAGGTTCCTATTTTAATATCGTAAAAAATACACAAATAAAAGACGAAGTGGTTTCCTTCGAAGATTTAATCATCGATATTATGGTACTTCCAAATGGAGAATACTTCATATTAGATGAGGATGAATTACCAGAACCATTAGGAAATTTCGAAGGTGGTTATGTGAAGGAAGCTCTTTATATATTAATGGATACAATTAAAACGTTCCTTCCAAAAATAATAAAAGGGACTGCTGATATCTTTAAAAATAAATAATGTTCGCTAAAACCCAGTTGACTTATCGGAAATATTTGTATAATATGTACTTAATTCCATAACGTATTGCTGATTGGAGAAACCAAAGGCATTTTATCTGTTGATAAAATGCCTTTGGTTTTTTTATTGCACAAATACTGAATCTGTTCATTTATATGAATCATTTTAAGGAGGGGAAGAAATGACTGTTTCAATTGATGGGGTATCAAAATATTTTTTGAAACAAACTGGTACTGTTCAAGTATTAGAGAATATTAATTTTCAATTAGAGAAAGGGGATTTTGTTACAGTAATTGGTCCGAGTGGGTGTGGAAAAAGTACATTACTAAAAATTGTTGCAGGTCTAGATAATGATTTTGAAGGGGAAGTTGTTATTGACGGGGAGTCTATCTTAAAACCGAGTAAGAAACAAGGTTTTATTTTTCAAGAACATAGGCTTTTTCCATGGTTAACAGTTGAAGAAAATATAGCGGCAGATTTGTCGTTAAAAGATAAGTATGTGAAAGATAAGGTGAGAGAATGGGTTGAAATCGTTCGTTTAGATGGCTTTGAAAAATCGTATCCGAAAGAAATTTCAGGTGGGATGTCACAACGTGTTGCGATAGCGAGAGCGTTATTAAGAGATCCGAATGTATTATTACTTGATGAACCTTTTGGAGCGCTGGATGCTTTTACTCGAAGTCATTTGCAAGAAGTATTGCTAAATATTTGGGAGCAGAAAAAAACAACAATGATATTCGTTACACATGATATAGACGAAGCGATTTATCTTTCAAACCGAATCATCATTATGAGTGCAAAACCAGGGAAAATACATAAAGTGATTGAAAATAATTTGCCTTATCCGCGAAATAAAACTTCTCAATCGTTCCAACAACTTCGAACGAAAGTATTACAGCAGTTTGAATATGGAGGATTGATTCAAACAAGTATATAGGAAAAGGGTGATTTTATATGTATAAAAAATTTAAAGTTCTTTCTTTTGCTTTAGCTATATCAGTATGTTTATTAGGATGCGAAAAAAGTACAGCAAGTAGTAAGAAAGAAGATGTAACAATACAAATTGGTATACAGCAAGGATTAAGCCCGCTATTACTAGCAAAGAAAAAGGGATGGTTTGAAGAGGAGTTTAAAAAAGAAGGAGTTAAAGTGAAATGGACAGAGTTCCAAAGTGGACCTCCTTATTTTGAAGCAATCGCATCAAACCGGTTAGACTTTGGTGAAGTAGGGAATTCTCCAGTCATTTCAGCGCAAGCAGCAGGTATTGGATTTACCGAAATCGCCAATACAAGTTATGCGAGAAAAGGAACTGGAATTCTCGTTCAAAAAGATAGCAAGATTGCGAGTGTAAAGGATTTAAAAGGTAAAAAAATTGCAGTAGCAAAAGGAAGTAGTGCCTTTAATTTATTGTATCGAGCACTTGATAAAGAAGGTATTGATGCAAAAGATGTAAATGTCATTCAATTACAACCAGATGAAGCGCAGCCTGCATTCGAATCAGGATCAGTAGATGCATGGGCGATTTGGGACCCTTTCATATCATTACATACGTTAAATAAAGGTGCGAAGGTGATTGCAGACGGTGAAACATTAAATGTCTCTTCACCAGAATTTTTAATTACGAGGACAAAATTTGCGAAAGAACATCCAGAATTAGTTGAGAAATTCCTCAAAGTTTATGAGAAAGCACGTGTATGGCAAGATGCTAACTTAGATGAAGCAATAAAAGTATACACTTCTGTAAAAAAGATAGATGCAGAGATTGTAAAAGAAGTGTTTAATCACGACAAACCAATTTTAGTTCCGGTAACGAAGGAAATAATAGCAGAACAACAAAAGACAGCGGATTTTCAATATAAGCTCGGTTCTATAAAGAAAGAAATTAAGACGGAAAAAGTTGTAGATAATTCTTTCGTAGAAAAAGCATTGAAAGCGAAGTGAAAAGAGGTTTTGTAAAGTGGAAAATACGAAAGCTGTTATGAAACCAGCGAGTATAACGATTAAGAAAAATGGCATAAAGAAGGTACGAAAGTTAAATGTAAAAGTTTTAGTAAGGGCGATTACTATACCGGTTATTATATTAATAATTTGGCAGTTGGCTGGCGTATTCGGTCTTGTTTCTAAAACAGTTTTACCAACACCATTAGATATCTTTCTAGCTTTCCAAGAGCTTATTAAAACAGGAGAGTTATTCGGCCATTTAAGTATTAGTGTATTCAGGGCTGCGGCTGGTTTCTTTATTGGTGGGGGCTTAGGAATCATTTTAGGAACGATTGTTGGATTTTCAACGAGAAGTGAGCAATATTTAGACCCATCTGTGCAAATGTTAAGAACTGTACCTCATTTAGCTGTTGCGCCGCTTTTCGTATTATGGTTCGGTTTTGGTGAAACATCGAAAGTGCTATTAATTGCAGATGGTGCATTTTTTCCTTTATACGTAAACGCATTTTTAGGTATTAGAGGTGTGGATTCAAAGTTATTTGATGTTGCGAGAGTGTTAGAGTTTAGCAAAAGAAAACTAATTACGAAACTAATTTTACCATCTGCATTGCCTAACCTTTTACTAGGAGCAAGGTTATCGTTAGGTGTTGCATGGGTGAGTTTAGTAGTAGCAGAACTTATGGGATCTACAGAAGGTATTGGTTATATGATTATGGATGCAAGGCAATTTTCAAATACAGATATCGTATTTGTCGGCATAATTATCTTTGCATTTGTTGGGAAGTTTTCTGACTCTCTAGTACGTTTACTAGAAGTGAAGTTTTTAAGATGGCGAGATAATTTTAAAGGTGAGACTAGGAATTAACATATAAATTATTAGGGGTAATTTATATAGAATTTGTTAGTATACGTTTCAAAATAAATAAGGGGTGTGTAAAGGTATGGAATTATTATGGTTTATTCCGGCTTATGGAGATGGTCGATATTTAGGAACGACAAAACGAGGAAGAGCAGCTGAATATGGTTATTATAAGCAAGTTGCTGCGGCAGCTGATTATTTAGGATATACGGGTGTTTTACTTCCAACTGGTCAAGGATGTGAAGACCCTTGGGTGTTAGCTTCAGCTCTTGCTGCTGAAACAGAAAAACTAAAATTTTTAGTAGCAGTGAGACCAGGACTAATGTCACCTACAGTTGCAGCGAGGATGGCATCTACATTTGATAGAATTTCAGATGGGAGACTACTTATTAATGTAGTAGCTGGAGGAGATCCAGTTGAACTACAAGGAGATGGATTATATCTTGAGCATGATGAAAGATATGAAGCAGCGGATGAATTTTTAAAAGTTTGGAAATCGACATTGCAAGGTGAAACGATCTCTTTAGAAGGAAAACATATTCAAGTTACAGATAGTAAAGTTGTATTCCCGCCAGTTCAAACACCATATCCTCCTATATATTTCGGAGGATCATCAGCTGCTGGAAAAGAAGTAGCAGCTGAACATAGTGATGTATATTTAACGTGGGGAGAGCCACCAGAGCAAGTGAAAGAGAAAATAGAAGAAGTAAGAAAACTTGCAGAAGAGAAGGGGCGTACAGTACGATTTGGCATTAGATTACACGTAATTGTAAGAGAAACAGAAGAAGAAGCGTGGGAAGAGGCAGAACGTTTAATTCAATATGTGGATAATGAAACAATTGAGCTTGCTCAAAAGACATTTGCAAGATATGATTCGGTTGGTCAAAAGAGGATGACACATTTAAATAAAGGTACGAGAGAGTCGTTAGAGATAAGCCCTAATTTATGGGCTGGAATCGGACTTGTAAGAGGTGGGGCAGGTACTGCACTTGTAGGCAATCCACATACAGTAGCAGAAAGGATAAAAGAATATGAATCGTTAGGAATTGATACGTTTGTTTTATCAGGATATCCGCATTTAGAAGAAGCGTATGAAGTGGCAGAATTGTTATTCCCATTATTGAAAAACGAGAAGAAAGAAGAAAATAAAATGGTTGGTGAAATGATTGCTGATGCATATGCATTAAAAAAATAGTGAGAAATAAAGTTTCACCTATTTATTGCTTTATTTTGTTTACTGCCTGTTAATACGGGATAAAAAACCCGCAAGTTATTCGCTTGCGGGTTTTCATCGTAAATTATTAGAAAATATGGTAAAATTAAAGGGTAACTTAAGGTGCGGTTGGTTGTTCAATTATCACTTCTCCGAGTAGGAGGGGGGTGATAATACGTGAGTGAAATAGCGTTGCTACTGCAAGGTGGACTGTTTCTCGTTGCATTGTTAACGTTCGTCGTCGTTTTAATAGACAAGCTCAAAAAATAACAACCCACCTATGCTTATAGAATGTGGGTTGTTTTGTTTGTAAGAAACAAATAGGATAAATGAACAATCCAATCTGCTAAGTTACGTGGACTAGTGTGTAGCCGCACACTAGTCTTTTTTATTTATATACAATTTATAATTGGTTTATGTGATTGTATTGTTCTTTTCATACTCATTATAACACAGTGTCTTTTCATCAAGAAAGGAGACCGTACGTTCTGGTTTCTGTTATATAGTAGGTGCTTTTTCTTTAAACAGCCCATCCATATACTGTTTTAAACTTTGGACATAAAATTTCTGCGTATTCACATTATTTACACCGACAATCGGCGATGGAAGGTCAAATCTTTTTTCTGATAAATGAACGACAACATCAAAGATGTCAAACAAACGAATGAAGCAAAACAGGCCGTCTTTATCGCTAAGTAAAATAAAGTAATGATTTTCACTACTTGTATTTAGCGTATTCCATAAAGAACTTTTGCTTAAATCACGTACAATGCTTTTTTCTTTTAGTTCCACGAAATCTGCATTGGAGAGAATGGTAGAAATATCAATTGCATCTTGATCTTCAAAGTAGCCGTCAACTGCTTGTACAGCGAATGTATAAGCCATTTTTAATACACTCATTTTATATTTACGGTTATCTAATAGTAATTCACGTTGAATAGAACTCGCTACTTTCGTTACACGTTCCTCTTTCCAAATTTCATTATGTAAGGAAATATCGTGCTTTTTACATAGTTTCATAATTAATGCATTAGAATAAAGAATCTCGTCGCTTACTTCGACAACATCAGTCTCAGCAGCCGCAAGTTCCTCACCGTGCTCATTCGTATAGAGTGGGGAATCAATTTGTCTTTTCATTTGTTCAATCTTAAATTGACTCAATTTATGCCTAATTAAAGGACGATCAATATTTGTTGTCATTTGTTCATGACAAGTATCACAAATTGAGTTTGTGAAATAATATCCACATAATATTTCTGGAATGACATATTGTTCACTAAGTTCTTTCGTATCTTTTCTGCAAATGATGCATTGTGTCATTTTTATCACCTTTACCTGCAAATTTGTATGTAATCTCATTGTAGTGTATTTATCGGTATTTTGGAATATTGTAAAGGAAAATATTATGTGAAATTCATACTTATTTTGGTACAATGAAGAGAAGTGCTAGTTTAAAGGAGGCCGTTTTTTTGAAATCAAAAGTGCACTTTTGGACATTAGAAGTGCTAATGGTTGTAGGAATCATATTTATTTGCACAAAAATATCATTTTTATTTCAACCGATTGGTATCTTCATATCAACATTATTTTTCCCAATCTTAATCGCGCTTTTTTTATACTTCATATTTAATCCTGTATTAATCTTTTTGGAGAATAAAAAAGTACCTAGAAATTTAGCGATATTACTGTTATATCTTTTTATCATAACATTAACTGCGGTTGGCGTTGGAATAGTTGTTCCTACGATTTCACAACAGCTAATGGACTTAGTGAAAAATATGCCAGGCTACATAAAAGAGGGAAAAGTATACATACAAGAATTATCACATCATAGGTTGTTTGAATGGTTATCTACACAAAACTACGTTTCCATTGAAACAATTGAAAAAAATGCGATTGAATACTTAAAAGATATACCAAATACAATTACGTCGAGTGCAACGGCTTTATTTGGTATTATCACGAACGTTGCATTAGTTGTATTTACTGTACCGTTCATTTTATTTTACATGTTTAAAGATGGACATGCCTTTCCAGGAAAAGCGGTAAGTTTATTACCAGAGTCTTACCGTGAAGAGGGGCTTCGTATCATTAAGGAAACGAACGAAACATTATCTGCATATATTCAAGGGCAAGCGCTCGTTTGTATATTTGTAGGTGCGTTTACTTTTATCGGTTATTTAATTATCGATTTACCGTACGCTTTCGTTTTAGGAATTATTGCAGCATTTACAAACATCATTCCTAACTTAGGTCCATTTATTGGGGCAGCGCCAGCTGTTATTGTAGGACTGTTCGTATCTCCGATGCAAGCCTTATACGTAATTATTATCGTAACAATTGTACAACAGTTTGAAAGTAATATTATTTCACCACGTATTATGAGCTCGAAATTAAACATCCACCCATTAACAATTATTATCCTAATTTTAGGGGTAGGTAACTTTGCTGGAATCATCGGAATGATTTTAGCAGTACCAGTTTATGCAGTAACAAAAACAGTTGTTTCGAACTTAGTGAGATTGTTTAAGACGAAGAGAAGTAATCGGAAATAGTAAAACCTGAGAAAGATACACCGCTTTTTAAGTGGTGTATCTTTTGTTTATAAAAAATAATTAAAAGTGGGTTGATTTGATTTTATTATATATTTTTTATACATCAAATTCAGTGATGAACTTGTGTGATATAAGGCTCTATAAAACTATGTGGAATCCCTCTGAACTATCCAAATCATTTCCTTACAGCGCGCTATCAACATCAAAATCGACTCCTTTCAATTCTATATAGTTAAACGATTAAAGGTGAGTGTAGTATTTGCTTCTACGATCTCGAATTTCATTAATAACTTGTTTATATTGTCTTTCTTGTTTTAATTCATTTTGAGATATTGTTTCTTTTTGAATCGTAATCGTTAAAAAGAAAAGGTGAAACTTCATATGTGAATTCCTCCTTTCGAATTGGAATTACAGATGACTACAGTAATGACTTTGTCTTTCTTTTACAGAATCCATAGCCTGATTAATTTGTCGTTCATGAAGCATTTCAGACTCAGAAAATTTATTTTTTTGAATGGTAATGGTTAAAAAGAATACTTTAAATTTCATTGGATAATTACCCCTTTATAAGTGATTTAGAAAAGACGAGTGTAATAAGAAGATTGGCGCTCTTTTACTTCGTCCATAATGTTTTGGATGTGTTGCTCACGTAAAATCTCTTTCTGTGAAAGCTTACGTTTTTGAATGGTGATTGTTAAAAAGAATGCTTTAAATTTCATGAATATATTACCCCTTTAAAATATATTTTTAATACATTTGAGTGTAGTATGAACTTTTAATGTCAGTTATTTTATCAGTCAGTTGTTTTAACTGTTGTTTACGAATGATTTCAGTTTCAGATAAAGTATTTTTTTGAAGCACAGTCGTAAAAAAGAAAATATGAAAAGTCATAAATGAATTCCTCCTTTCGAAAAGGAATTACAGGTGATCACAGTAAAGTGCTTGGCGCTCCTTAACATCATTCATAGCTTTTTCAATTTGCTCATTATGAAGAATTTCATCTTTGGAAATTGTATTTCTTTGAATCGTAATACTTAAAAACAATACGCTAATAGTCATTGAATGTTGCTCCTTTCTTAGAAAAATAATGTAAGAGACTAAAAAACCGCGCAAAAAAACCACAGGAAGATACAGTTCTCCTATGGCGGGGCGTGAAAAAGCCACAGGAAAGTATACGACCTCCTGTGGCGAATTTATGAATTAAATGAAATAAAGTACGATTTTCAATTCTCCATTAGGGTGGTCGAATTCATATTTAATTGTCCAGAAAACACAGGTGCAGTTAACGCTAAAGTTAATGCATGTAATTGTAATTTCATCATTTCCTTCGACCTCCTTTTAGAATTTTTTTCTTACGTTAGTAAGTATATACAATTAATGGATAATTGTAAACATAAAAAATGAAAATTTTTAATTTTGATTAAAATGCGTATATTTAAAAAGGGATTTGAAAGTAAATATTGTAATTAACGAAATATCGATAAAAATGGGGGATGCTAAATGAAATATATGCATCATAACATAATCGTTATGCTAACAATTTTTTTATTCATTACGGCTTGTTCTAACGGAGAAAGAATAAAAGATATATATGATGTTAGGTCAGATGATTTTAAGAAATATACTGGGACATACGTTGGTAATAATTCAGATGTGGTTGCAATTATTAATCATTTATCCGGTGTTGGAACAGTTCAAAGTATAAGTTTAGAAAATGAAAATATAAAAGTGAACTATGGTGCAAAAGAGAGTGGAGCTCTTACAGAAGAAATGATTGAGACGTATTGGTTTGAGGAGAAAGATACGATGAAGAAGAATTTTCTCTTTAATGCTACCTATCTAGTAATTTTAGTACCAAACGCAAAAGCTTATGAGTTTCAAATAGAAAATAAAAACTTTAAGATAACGAGGGAAGAAATGTTATCAATTTTGCATAGGGAATTCGATGATTTTCCAAAAGAAAAAGATATATGGGATAAAAATAAAGTTATAAAGTTCTTTAACGGCAATGAAGAAAAAATTAAAATGCTTGTGGAAGATAAAGATTTTCGGCAATCTTTATTTGCTAAATATCCAGTAAGCCAGTTGAAATAATGGAGGGGAGAAGATGGAGTTAGTATACAAAATTTCTTATCATAGAATGCAGGATCTTTATTACAATTTTTGAAAGAAGACATTCCGTATATCCCGCATGTAACAGTCGGAAGAAAAGAAAGTGTCGAATTAGCTGCTGAAGTAGTGAAGGAGATTCCTAGTTTTCATGGGAAGTTAAATTGTGTGATTGATAGAATAAGCGTGGAGCGAATTGGAGAGAACGGGGAATCAATTATTGAATTTGAAGTGCCATTTCTAAAAAGCTGACAAAAGTCAGCTTTTTATTTCGTAGCATGAAGTAATGCACCAATTGCACCGCTATTACCACCATCTTGTAAAAAGATTGGTGTTTTATTTTGATATTCGGTGTAGCTACTAATAATATGTTGAAGTTGTATGTTATTACATAAAGTTGAACCAATATAAATAATGTGTTCAATGTCTTTTGTTTCGGCGAATTGAAGGCTTAGTGCAGTAACGACTTCACCGACAAGTCCTTGCACAGTAGCTAGTATATCGGAGCTACTATTATTTGATTCTGTAATGGCTGCTTTTCCGAAGTTGCTAGCAGTTAAGTTATTATCGATAGGGGAAAGAATACCACCATAAATATCTCCAACCGTAATATCTAGTTCTTTTCTAGAGCCTACTTTTGTTAGAGGGATTACATCTTCAAAATGATCTATATTTGTTAACAATTTTGAAAGTCCCATAATAGTCCCACCGCCAACTCCGGTTCCACCAGCGCGAATATATTGTTCATTATAAACGTAATGGATAGAAGTACCTGTACCGATATTGGTTAAAATAAAATTGCGTATAGCATGTTTTTCTTCTTTTAATATGTATTGGACACCTGCAAGAGTAGCTTTAAATTCGTTTAGCTCTACTATTTTATATGAACTTGTAAGCAGTTGCTGTAATAGTTTCGATTTACCACCCGTAATACATATTTGTTTTATGCCATTGTTGCTTTTAATCCAATCTATTATTTTATGTTGTTCATGCGAATAAAATTTTTCAAAAGTTAATAGCTTTTTTTCGTTAAAATAAGCTATTTTCGTTAATGTGCCTCCAGCATCGATACCGATAGTACGTTCCATTTCCCTACTCCTAACTACGTAATATATTTTCTTATTTATTTAATTGGTTGAGAATAGATATTTCCAACTAATATAAGGAACACTTTAATCTGCTTGATATATTAATAGTTTTTCTATAGTTAAAATAGGCTGGTCGTTTACAGTTGCAATACCTTTACCAAGAATAAAACCTCGGCGATTGCGAGTTAGCTCATAATGTAAATCAAGTTTATCACCGGGATATGCTTTTCCGTGGAATTCAACTCCATCTAAAGAGGAGAGAAATCCTAGTCCTTCAGAATCACTTGTATGTATAAATGCACTAAGCTGAGCAAGTGCTTCTACAATTAACATATGAGGCATATGTTTGTGACTATCGTTTATAAACCATTCGTTATTTGTAATGAGTTTATATCCTGTAACGAATTCATCTTGTTTTACATTTATTACTTTATCAATCATTAAAAATGGATAACGATGGGGAAGTGTGTCTTTAATATGCATATGAAAGTACCTCCAATTAATAATACCCCTGCTAAAGTTAAGCAGGGGAGTGGGAACTAATTTTTAACTAATTCATTTACTTTTTCAAGGACGAAAATGCCGCTATTTCTAATGTTTTCAACAACTTGTTGCAACACTTCTTTATCTTGAACGAGTGCAATACGTACGAAGCCTTCTCCGTGAGGTCCAAATGCGTGACCTGGTGTAACAACGACATTCGCACGATCCATTAATGCATAAGCGAAGTCTAGAGAAGTCCATCCTTGTGGAATTTCAGCCCAGACAAACATACTACCAGCTGGCTTATCGACATTCCAACCAAATGTTCGGAATCCATCGACTAAAGTATCTCTCCGTTCTTGATAAATATCGCGGTTTTTCGCACAAAATGCAGCGCCATTTCTTAGTGCTGCAGATGCCGCTTTTTGAATTGGTAAAAATACACCGTAGTCGGTATTGGATTTAAATTGAGTAAGTGCACGAACAATTTCTTCGTTTCCAATCATATATCCAATACGGCTACCTGCTAAACTATAACTTTTTGACAAAGAATTGATTTCTACGCCAACTTCTTTAGCACCATGTACAGAGAGGAAGCTAATTGGCTTATTACCATCGAAATAAAATTCAGCATAAGCAAAATCATGGACAACGATAATATTATGCTTTTTCGCAAATGCGATTACTTCTTTAAAGAAATCTTCATGGGCCATTGCTGGAACGGGATTCCCTGGGAAGTTTAAAATCATCATCTTCGCTTGATCGGCAATTTCTTCAGGGATGACTTCTAAGTCTGGTAAGAAATCATTCTCTTTCTTTAAAGGCATGTAGTAAGATGTTGCACCAGCCATTTGAATACCTGTTTCATAAGCTGTATATCCTGGATCAGGAACTAATATAATATCACCTGGATTTGCATAAACCATAGGTAAATGAACGAGCCCGTCTTGTGAACCCATTAATAATAAAACTTCTTTATCTGCATTTAATAAAACGTTATGAGTGTTGTTGTAATATTCAGTTACAGCTTCGTGAAATTCTTGAATACCTGATAATGTATACCCGTAGCTCTCTTTCTCACTCGCTGTATGTACCATTGTTTCTCTTACAAAATCAGCGGGCGGCATATCAGGATTTCCGATGCTCAAATCAATCATGTTATGACCTGCTGCAATTTTTTCTTTTTTATAGGCTCCTAATTCACTAAATATAGAAGATTGGAATGCTTTCATTCTAGTTGCTAACGTGTAAGTCATCAAAACCCCTCCTAAAACAGTGCTTTCATTCTGCGTTTTTAATTATTCTGAAAACACATGTTTATATTTTATCATTTTTTTATGAAAATTAAAACGATTGACAAATTTAGAGGAAGTATTAGCCTATTTTGAAAAGTATCGATGTAAATAGCGTAGACGTGTTAATTGAAATGTCTATTATAGGATTCATTTTATATAACTTAAGTTATTTTATAGTTTTTATTAAGTATTTGTGGAAGATTTCTAAAGTGAAATAACGCAGAAAATATTTTCTGCGTTTCCTCTGAAATGTAATCATTTCTTTTTATACGTGCATAATTTTTCAGCTGTCAAAAAGTATACATTTAATGTACCGTCGGCAACTTTTAAAGTTTGCTCTGATGTAAATGAATTACCATAATCAATGTGATATACATTAGAATTTTTGACAAATGAGCCTTTATATAAATCGTCTTTATTCTTTGTGGTTTGCATTTCTACTAAATTTTGCACAATTTCCTCTTTATTTTCTTTTTTGACAACTGTTTCAAATTTATAATATACAGGGCATTCACCATTTTTATTGTCAACGACTTCCCAAGAACCGTATATATCGTTATTGCTGCATCCACTAAGTAGGATGATTAGTATAGGAATTGTAAGTAGAACCTTTTTCATTTTGTGCTCCTTTCTTTTAAATTTGAATAAACGTGCGAATACGATAGGGATATTATAATAAATAAAGTTTAAATTTTTTTAAAGAATTATTTAATTTCATATAAAAATTTAGGAGAAATTAAATAAGCATGAATCTAGTGTAAAGTCAGATTCATGCTAGTACCATAGCCTATGTTATATCTTTTTTGAGGATAAATAAAGAGGAAAGCAGAAGCACTATTCCATTTAATATATATACGCTTGCGATCATAAAGGCTAACGTACCTGCGCCAAATCCTGCTTTATCGAATATAGAAGCAAATGTTGCGATAGTCAAAAAGACAATGGGAGTCAGTAGTAAAAATATGAAACCTGCCACGATTCTTTTTTTAAAACTATGTCCAGATAAGGAAATGGCTAAAAAGTTTAGGATGCTAAACAGAGCAATTGCAAAGAGCAGGACAATAAATACTTCAATGCCATCAGACATTTTACCACTCCTTTTATAAAGAGTACTCTTTATAATCTATTCGAAATAAAAGGGGGATACTCCTTTAGGTAATTTCAATAAACGTAATAAATAGGCGAATTATAGAACAAAGAAGTATGGATTCAATATTATATCCATACTTCTTTGTTTATTTTATAAATTCGCAGATTGTGAATGCTGTTTTTCATAATGTTTCTGCTTAGAAAGGGAAATAGAAATAATCAATAATGAAACGACTCCGAAGATGAGAACCATATATTGTAACCCAATTGTATCTAAGAAGAACCCTGTGCCAAGTAAGACGATTTGGAACATAACCCTCTCAAACATATTACGGAATGAGAAGAGGCGACCGTGATAACTTTTTTCCACTTTCGTTTGGAAAATTGTCGACATAATAGGGAAGAAGCAGCCAACACTAAACCCAAACAAACCAAATGATGTAAGAGCCATCCATTTTATATCGCTAAAGAACAATGACAGGTGTGCAAAAGCAGTACAAATTGCGAAGAAATATAGTAATTTTTCGGGTTTGAAATGATCAGATAGACGTTTAATTACGAAGGCACCTAACATAAATGCGACACCTTCAATTGTATATATGAACCCTTTAATCGTAGGATCATGTTGCATTTCGCTAATGTTAATAACCATTAAATTAAACCCTGCTATAAATAATAGAGGGATGATACTTAATATAAGTGCTGTAAAAGCAATAGGAATTCCTTTTAAAATACGAAATACTTCCATAAAGCTATTGTCTTTTGCAGCTTGTTTACTTGGTGTTGTTGATTTCTTGTCTTCGAATTGTAGGAAGAACGTCGAGAGGAATAATAAGGCGTATGCTGCCATTGAAAAGGCGTACATATACTGTAAACTCATTACAACTAAAAGAATTCCACCTAGTGAAGTACCTGCAATACGAGCGATTGTACCAACATTCATATGTACACCGTTCATTTGTAATAACTCATTCTCACGTACGATGAGTGGAATTACAGATTGTAATGCAGGGAAATAAAATGCTGCTGAAATTTGAAGAGCAACCATAAATGCAATCATAAATGCGATACTTTCAAATTGAATAGCGAAAAACATGAAAATAACACTTAAAACTCGACCAAATCCAGCGTAAAGAAGAACTTTTTTCTTTTCATACTGATCGATGACACGACCGGCCATAGGGCCAACTAGAACACCGGCTAATAGTCCGATAAATAATATAACTGATTTCATGAAATCAGAAGGGACATATTTTTGCATAAACTCAAGGTTGCCAAGAATACCAAGCCATAATCCTAGACCTGCAATAAACTCCCCAATTAAAACAATCCAAACATTTTTATTACGCCACATAACATAAAACCTCTCCGTCTTTTAAAATGAAAAAACTCGTATATAAAACCTCCTTATTTATGTAGTATTTTTATACGAACTTTTTTAGAGTCAGAGTCTATATTACGTGTTTCATAATTGGATTTCAATCTTTTTGATTTGTAAAAAATTTGATGTATTAATTGATGAAATAAATGAAGCAAAACGTAAAAAATTCATGATTAAAGCTAATAGAAAGTAAGGATAAATATAAAAAAGCAAGAACGTATAACTACGTCTTGCTTTTCCAAAGTACAAAATTAAACATTAATTTCAATTAGCAATATTTACGCTCTTGTCCAATAGCTAAAGCGCTAAAAGATAGAGGACCAGCAACTTCTGTACTTGCACTACTAATAAGGTTTTCTACAGTTAATGAATATTCGTGTGTTCCACTGCTAACGTTTTGGTCTGTAGCTTGGAATGTTTGTACGTAAAATTGTTCAGAATTTGTTGATTCAATACCTACTTGTGTATTGAAAATTTCAATGTTATCAAGGAAAATTCGGAATAAAACTTGTGAAATCTCAGTTATACCTTCTACACCAACTGTAGCTATTAATTCTACTCGATTATTACGTGAATCTCTAATTGAAATTCTCAATTTCAAATTTGCTAGAATTACTTTGTTTGGAGAAGAGGGGATTGCAAAAGTTGTTGCATCAGTTTTACTTATAGGTTGAGTAGCTTAATAATCAATGATATGAGTCATATTCACAACCTCTTCATATACTGAAATACGGAAATAGGGATGAATTATCTTGGACAAATACTAGAATATTATAATAGAGTCCACAACAATTGTTGAAAAGAAGCAATTTACATAAAAGCATCAAGAATATATCATAATAAGATGATATTTTTCTTAATGCTTTTTGTAATTAAGCAGAATATTCTTCTTTACGTACTTCAAAAAATTCATTACGTCGTAAGTAATTATAAATTCTCTCAGAAACCTCTTCTTCTTCAGACACTAAGAAACGATGGTCAAAAGCGTAGAAAGATTGACCTTTAATTAATTTTACATAATATATATTAAACGCCTCCTGACACTAGATTATTACTTTCTTCATATTATGATGGCCTATATGTCTGCTAAAAATACTTGGAGTTTCAAAGGAAGTAAGTAAAGGGATGAAAGAGCTTACAATTTTGTAAGGTTTATGTCACCTTTTTCGATAGTTTACATTCACCAATTTCTTCTATACTACAAATAAGTTGCATAAAATAAGGGGGTAAAAAGATGGATGAAGTAATTGGAGAAGTTGTAGCAGGTATTTGTGAATTTGTAGTAGAAGTAACAGCGGATGCTATAGGAAGTTTAGTTTCCGGAAATGATGAGGAAAAAGAAACATTATAATAATTTGTAAAAGTATAAAGTTGATCAAATTGTAAAGGTTGATTTCTAAAGGGAAGTCAGCTTTTTATTTTTTACATTATATTAACTTAATTTGAATATTCATTTGTTATTATATTGAAGAAACCTATATAAGGAGGTGAATAAACAAATATGTCGAATTCGGGGGCTGATTTATCTGTTTCTCGTTTGATTGTGGCAAATGTAGAGGAAAAGGAATATCATTTTATTGTTCGTGAACATCCGATTGTAGGGAAAGTTATATCGCTATTTGAAAATGGTAAAGAATATGGTTTACTAGATAAACAAATCGCTAATAAAGATAAATTTATTACATCGGAGCTTACTAAATTAGATTATTTTAACTTAGATGTTTTATATCATACACCTGGGTGGATATGGATTGGTATGGATCAATTTGGTTTACATGCTCGTGAGGCTACTTATAACGAAGTAGATGTTATTATGAAGTTGAAAGAGGATTTATATTATATAGATATATACGAAGAAATAAAAATGTAGTAAATATTTAGTCAGGTTAGGGGACAAGTTCCCGTAGCCTTTTTTGTTTAATGGTAAAACGTAAAATTATATTATTTTGATTATAGGTAAAATTGATAAGAAGTGAGATGAAAAGAGGATTTGAAAATACATGAAGAGAATTGTAATAATTATATGAATCGTATATGTAAATAACAATAGAAAGAAGATGATAAAATGAGTAAGGAAGAGCTTGTGAAAAAACAGTTTGGCAGTAATGCAGATAAGTATGTGAATAGTAAAATACATGCTAAAGGACAGGACTTACAATATGTAGTTCAACAAGTTGCGTCTCGCCATAATAATCGTCTTCTTGATGTTGCTACTGGTGGCGGACATGTTGCGAATATGTTAGCACCTATGTTTGAAGAAGTAGTTGCACTTGATTTAACAGAACAGATGTTAGAAGAAGCAAAAGGTTTTATAAAGCAGAATGGTCATGGAAATGTGTCTTTTGTAGTAGGAAACGCAGAGGATTTACCATTTGCAGACCATTTTTTTGATACAATTACATGCCGGATTGCAGCCCATCATTTTACGAATCCGGCTCAATTTATTTTTGAAGTAAATCGTACGTTGGAGGATAATGGATTATTCATCTTAATAGATAATGTTTCGCCAGAAAATAATGAATATGATACATTTTATAATTTTATAGAAAAAAAGCGGGACCCAAGTCATGAACGAGCTCTAAAAAAGACAGAATGGCTTACTTTATTAGAAAAAAACGGTTTGCAAATGCAGTCATGTCTTACTTTTGATAAGAAGTTTGATTTTGACTGGTGGTGTAATATGATGAAAGCACCAAACGAAATGAAGGGATATTTTAATATTCAATTTAAAAATAATAAAGTAGATTCGTTCTATACTGAAATGGCTATGTTTATATGTAAAAAAAGTACAACATTAAAAAGATAAATGTGTTGCAGTCTTTCTGAAGTACGATATACTTAGTACAGAGAAACTGAGAATTGAGGAATAGTTATAATGATTCGTGTACGCATTGAAGGTACTGAGGAAGAAATGCTTGAATTTATGGGGAAAATGTCGGACATTCCTGGATTTGAAAAGACACATATGAGAGAGCCGAGAAAAGGAAATAACCCGAAATACGATTCGAGTAAAAATGTACTAGCATATTTGTCTTATAAAAAGATTGAAGTCGCCAATAAATAGGCGGCTTTTTTAGTTTGCGCTGTTTCACCGCCTTGTCTTTTTCACATAATAATAATAGTAGATTATGCTGAAGAGGGGTGAGAATAGTTAATAAGAAAATCATCTTTTTTGGAGACTTTGGTATTGATGACGCCGTAGCGTTAATTTATGCAAATAAAACATGTAAATTAGATATTCTAGGTATTGTTGCAGAGTACGGGAATGTATCACGAGAAATCGTTACGGAAAATGTTTATTTTTTAGAAAGGTACTATGCTACACATGTAAAAATTATTGAAGGTGCGAGTAGGCCGATGACAGCTGAAGAACCTTTGTTTTTCCCTGAAATCCATGGGGATCACGGTTTAGGTCCTATTAATCCACCTGAGATGAGAATTTGTAAACGAGAAAATTTTTGTGAATTAATCAAATTAATCGAACCTTGTCCAGAAGATATTATAATTGTGGCGACAGGAAGACTAACGACGCTTGCTACGTTATTTTTATTGTATCCCAATATAATGGATCGTATTTGTTCGTATTATATAATGGGCGGTGCTTTCCTATTTCCAGGTAATGTTACACCAGTATCTGAAGCGAATTTTTATGGTGATCCAATTGCAGCAAATATTGTTATGAAATATGCGAAAAACGCTAGTATATACCCGTTAAATGTAACACAGGGCGCGCTTATTACGCCTGAAATGGCCAATATAATAGATAAACAAGGAACTGGACAGGCGAAACTCATTAAACCAATGATTGATTTTTATTATGAGAACTTCTATAAAAAAGAATATCCGGGTATTGGTGGAAGCCCTATACACGATTTACTACCGTTTGTCTCGTTTATAAATGATAGTATTTTTGAATATAAAAAATCGGCAGTGTGGATTAGTACGACAAATGATGTGACTAGGGGCCAAAGTGTAGCTGACTTTAGAAAAATAGCTGAACCAACAAGGTTTGATGGTCGGCCGATTCAAAGAATTGCTGTTGGTTTTAACTATCCTGCTTTTAAAGAAGAGTTTATGCGAACAATATTGAAGCCAGATTGTCCTTAATGTGTTAATAATAAGTCGGATAAATCGTTAGTCCGAAAAATGGTTTATCAGTCTGTATTATTCTCAAAAGTCTTATAGTTGAGCAGCATGAATAACTTATGAAAAATGTCACATAACTAATGGTAAGCAATTGTTTCTAATTATATTTTGATTGGTTAAATATAAAGGAGGTTATTATATGATTTGGTCTTTAATCGTTGGTGGTTTATTAGGATGGTTTGCAAGCTTAATTACTGGAAGGGATGTACCAGGTGGTGTAATTGGTAATATTATTGCTGGTATTATCGGTTCTTGGATTGGTACGAAATTACTTGGTAGTTTCGGTCCTGTAATAGGCGGATTTGCAATCATTCCTGCTTTAATTGGTGCGGTTATTTTGATTTTCATTGTGAGTTTTTTACTACGAGCAATGCGGAAATGAATGTAGCAGGACTGTTTACATTTGTAAGCAGTCCTTTTTATATGTTATGCTAGTATTATACAATCAGGAGGTGTCAGCATTGAAATCATTTACAGTAAATTTCCATCAAGAAGATAATGCAAAAGCGACAACAGTACATAAATTAAGTGAAGAGGACTTCAATAAAGCAACTGAAAAAGGTACTCGTCATTTATTTGATTTAGATACAAACGTTGGCTTCTTCGTATTCTTTGATGCAGAAGATGCAGAAGGAAATGATCAATACTTAATGTTACAATATGAAGGGGATCATGAAGAACCAACTGCGTGCTACGGATTTGATTTAAAACTATATTATCAATTTTTAGCGCTATACTTAAACGATCTTGAATTCCAAGGCGAAACAGATGAGGAAGAGGAAGAATACGGTCCAATTCATCATTTAGCGCACTTACTTTATCATATTGTTGAAGATGGTAAATCAATCGAAGTATAATATACATATTTGAAGCTGTCCTTTTGGGGCAGCTTTTTTATATGACATTGAATTGGTGTATTATTAGTTGAACCAATCAGGCTTTTACGGGCAGCCCTGCCCATCTAACTTCTTTGCTTCCGCTGAATTTTGAGGTGGAGATTTTACTGCCCGGCAAATAGCAGGATAAATTCATAATAGAAATTTATTTATTACTTTCATGTTAGCATCGTAAAACACCTGTTATAATGATTGTAATTAAATTCATGGAGGCTAATTCTATGCTTGTAGATGTAAAAGCTTTTATTAAAGCTGCAGGTTTAACATGTATTTCATCATTAAGTGGAGATAATACATTTGCTTATAATTTTGAAACTGTAAAAAGCACTATCGCTACATTTTTTAAGAAACTAAGATTTACCGTTTACTTTCATTTCAACCAGTAGGAAAAGAGTAATCACTTCCTACTGGTTTTTTTCTGTTTGAAGGAGCTGTTGTGAGAGCATGTTTTAAGTTATAGATAGAGGATATTATCATTGAGAAGAGAAGGGTTAAATAAGGAGATGAAAATGGTTTCGTTTATCAGGAGGTAGTTACTTCGGATATAACAGACTTGGTTACTTTTTAGAAACAGCTTTTGTAATATATTTTGTACAAGCTTTTGGAGAGAGTAAAGCACTGACTTTTTTGGAACAAACATAATTTGAAAAGTAGTGTAATGGGTTGGTTAACGAAATGAATAAGATGCAATAGGGGGTAAAGATGATGAAAATATATTTAAAAATAGTTATGTTATTTTTGGTGTTTACATGTATGTTTGCGCTAGCCGCATGTAAAGAGACAGACGAAAAAAACGAAACAAATCCAACCTTGGAAAATAATAAAAATAAACAAAGTAATTCTTCAGAAGAACAGAAAAATCTTGAAACAAAACCAAGTAATGAAAAAACAACAAAACCATCAACTGAGCCAGATTCGAAAAATAGAACATTTAATCAAAAATCAATTAACCACGTTAAAGATTTGTTTGAATTAGCAAAAGAAGGAAAAGTACCTAATGTACCATTTGGAGCCCATACAGGGGATATTGAAGAAATAGAAAAAGCATGGGGGAAAGCGAATAAAACCGAACAAGCAGGGAACGGAATGTACGCAACTTTTACAAATAAAAATGTTGTTTTTGGATTTAATAAAGGGTCACAAGTTTTTGATGTACGCTCATATCATGCAGAACTAAAATCGATTACATTACAAGAAATTGAAAAAGCGTTAGGAAAACCATCTTCAGTTAAAGGGAATGGTGGAGACAAAATATATGTATACAAAGTAAATAACCAGTATGAGTTAAAATTTGTCATTCCAAAATCGACTGGTAATGTAGATCATATTTCCGTGTTTTCACCAGAGGATAGTATTAATAAAATGGCAGGATAAGAAATTAAGTGATTTCAAAAACACCTCGCTCTTTAAGTGAGGTGTTTTAGTTGTAAACAAGGAACGTCTCATTTCATATGCGAAATACTTCACTTTTGTTTTTTAGCATGCATCCAATAAGAAATGTTGATCTACTGAAAAAGTAGTAACTTATAAATTATGTGTAGGCTGGTTTGCGATTTTTTTTCGTTCCAAATTTTGAACAAATAACGCTTGTACAATACCTCCAACTAATAAGAAACTAGCGCAAATATAAAACAGCATACTTCCATTTAACTTACTTAATAAAACTGCACCAATAACTGGTCCACACGTTCGAGATATATCCCAGTGTATACCGTAAATTGAAAAATATAAACCACGTTTATCATGAGGTGCAATTTCTGAAACGAATCGTAATAAATGGTTTAGAGCAATACTTTCTCCAATGACTAAAAAGAGTAAGGTGAAGAATAACGACAATATCGTCGTTGAATAACTAAAGCCAACTGCAGCTATCGTATAGCAGGCGTAAGAAATAAGGATGATTTTCGCCATAGAAAATCGTTCAGACCATTTTACGAGGAAGATTTGTAGAATGATTTCCAAAATGGCTTTGCATGTTGAAATAAATGCGAGTATGAATACGAGATTAGGAAATACATGTTCTGCAAAAATACGATAATTCGTCTCAGTTTGTGCATAAAAAAAGCTAATAGGAAGTGTAGAAAACATAAGACCGAATATGGCGTAATGTTTAAAAACAAATTGCTTTGGTGAACTTGCCTCAATTGTTTGTTTCGTCTTACTTATAGTCGGAACGGTTTCTGGGAGCTGGGTCCAAACAACAACGGCATATATCGTAAGGGTTACACTTTGCACGATAAATAAATATTCTGGGTGAGTATTATAAAAACTTGCACCGATTAAAGGGCCGATTACGGATCCAATTGCTCCCATCGTTTGTAGGAGAGCAAAAATTTCTGCTTGCTGCTCTTTTTTTGTTAAATCAGCAATTTGTGCACGTTGAGCCGGAATATATAAGGAACGGCCAATGCCATTAATGACATATAACAGTGCAAATATAAAAACGGATTGAGCGAAAACGAAACTACCGATTGCAACACTTTGTAGCAATAAGCCGAGTAACATAATCTTTTTCCGGCCATATTTATCAGTAATTCCTCCAGCAATAAGTGTAAATAAAATGTCTGAAAGTGGCTGTAATCCGAAAATCAGCATAGTTATTATTACATTGCCGTTTAACATTTTATTGACGTAAATAATCATAATGATAGCTAACATAGATTCAGTCGTTCTGGTTAATAATTCACCACACAGTCTAATAAAAATAGGTTTATTGTAACGAAGTAAGAGATAATTCAATATTAATTCCTCCTTTCTATATTGAAATGATAAGATGAAAGAAGAATTGGAAAAAGTGTAGAAACAATAGGGAGTATTTTTCACCTTTTAGGGGGATTATGATGTTTATTTTAGATCAATACATTGAACTATGGATTGCTTATGGAAAAGGGGAAAAAGAGGGAGAACAATTGGAAGTAACAGTGCAAAATATATCTGAAACATTATTTTGTACAGAGCGTAATAGTAAATTAATTATAAAAAAATTAGATGAGTTAAATTGGATCAAGTGGTTTCCAGGTCGCGGCAGAGGAAATCGTTCTAAGTTAATATTTCAAAAGGACCCGATATCTTTAATTTTAGATAGAGGAAAAGAAATAACGAAAAAAGGGGATGTGAAAAGCGGGAGCATATTTGTGGAACGCTATAGCTCACATTTTCCATTAGTAAAGGAAGAATATCACTCCTGGGTGGATTCAATATTTGGTCATAAGATTGAAATGACATCTGAAGGGAGAAGAGATGTACTCCGGTTGCAAGTACAAATGAATTTAGATATCACATTAGATCCTGTATACGCTACAATGCGTTCAGAATGCCATATGGTAAAACATATATTCGATACACTCGTGTATGTAGACGGTAATACAAACATTATAGAGCCAAGACTTGCATTTCACTGGGAATATAATGATGCTGAAAAAATATGGACGTTTTATTTACGAAAAGGAGTTCACTTTCATAATGGAAAACAACTTACTGCACATGATGTTATATACTCATTGAATCGATTTATGAAGCTGGAAAATAATGCACACGCATGGATGTTACAACACGTTGAAAGTATTCGTTCAGTGGATGACTACGTTCTCGAAATTCAATTACATACGGAAAATCGAATGTTTTTACATATGCTAAGTGCAGAACAGTGTTCTATCGTGAATAAAGATGAAGCAGGAGAGCTAATTGGAACAGGGCCTTTTCAATTATATAAAAGTAATGAAAATTTGTTCATTTTAGAAGGTCATCCTTTATATTTTCGTGAAAGACCTTTTTTAGATCGTGTTGAGTTGTGGAATGTAGAACAAGGTGTAAGTACATACGATGTTTTAGTAAAGGCGCAGTATAAAGATAAAGAAAAACATAATAAAGAATTGTCTCGGCTTGAGTCGAACGTGACATATATAACATGTAATCATACGAAAGAAGGACCAATGCAAGATGAGTTATTTCGGAAAGCATTATATAAAATCATTCATGGTTATACAATCGTTCAAGAACTCGGCGGAGAACGTGGAGAAGTGGCACAGAAACTAATATTAGCAGGTGAAAGCATTGTAGAGATTGAGGAAGATGTAGAAAGTTTAATTAAAAGGAGTACTTATCATAATGAAGTGCTACAACTCTACACATTTACAGGACGAGATCATGTTGAAGATGCACAATGGATACAAAAAGAGTGTGTGAAGTACGGGATTCGTGTAGAAAATAATTTTCTTGACATAGAAGAGCTATTGGAAGTAAGTACGATACAAAAGGCCGATATGATGCATGATAGTGCCACAATAAGTGAACGAATAGAAGATAGTCTATTATATATGTTTCTTACAAAAAATAGTTTTATTCATGGACAAACCAGCATGGACTTTCATGAAAAGTTGTCTCCTTATTTTAAACAAGAAGAATTAGAGAAAAGAGTTACACTGTTACGCGATATTGAGGATACTTTGTTACGTCAAATTCATATTATTCCTTTATATCGTAATAAACAAGAGGTAAGTACACATGAAAAAGTCCAAAATATAATGATTAATTCACAAGGTTGGATTGATTTTTATAATATTTGGTTTAAATCTTGATATATAAGGGCTTTTGCGCATTTTCATAAGATGTGTAAGAGCCTTTTTTTGTATGTGGGAATAGGTTTGTTTTACACATTGTTACGCTACTTGTGATAAAAGTCTATTTACAGCGTAACAGTGTTATGTTACATTGTTATCAGGAAGGGGTGTTATACAGTTGAGTACAGATTTAATTTCAAAAAAAGATTTATTAGAACTAACTGGTATTTCATACGGACAGTTATATAGGTGGAAGAGAAAAAATTTAATACCGGAAGATTGGTTTGTACGAAAGTCAACATTCACGGGTCAAGAGACATTTTTTCCGAAAGAAAAGATATTAGAGCGCATCGATAAGATCCAAACGATGAAAGAGGATTTATCACTTGATGAACTAGCGAATATGTTTTCACCGAGTGTGAGAGAAATTCTTTTAACAAAGGAAGACATTTTACGTAAGGAGATTGCATCAGAACCAGTTTTACAATTTTTCATAGAACAAACGAATAAAACAGCAGAGTTTCAATTTGTAGATATTCTTTATGTGTACATGTTAGAAGAATTACTACAATCGGGAGAGATTAGTTTAGAAGAAGGAAAAATGGTCTTGCAAGTTTTACGTGAAAATTATGAAGCAATTAAACATAAAACTTGTGATTTAATCGTTGTCCGAAAATTAGGGATTTCTACATGTTTATTAGTTTCAAACGTGGACGATTTAATTTTTGAAAAAGGCACTAAAATCGTTTTACGCGAAGCGATTATGAAATATACCGAAGCATTAAAAACTAAATTGTTGTAGTGGAGGAGAAAGTATGCGTACAGATAATTTGATTATAAATGGTTACGGTTCATCCAATGGCGGCGAGTTTCATAAAGTACAATTAAACGGAAAAGGAACTGTGAATGGAAATGTTGAATGTGAGCAATTTGAATGTAACGGTTACGGTGCAGTTACTGGCGATTTGAAAAGTAGCAGTGCACGAATTAGCGGATCTGGTAAAGTCGATGGCACAGTTCATGCTGAAACGATGCGAATTGATGGGAAAGCAACAATTACGCAAGATGTAAAGGCAAACAGTTTGAAAATTGCAGGAAAAGGTACGATAGGTGGAAATGTCACTGGTGAAGAATTTAAGGTCAATGGTCAAGCTACAATTGACGGTAATTGTGAAGTGGATACTTTTTCTTCAGAAGGACAATTTACAATTGGCGGATTATTAAGCGCTGATGAAATAAATATTAATATTCACGGTACATGTCGAGCGAAAGAAATTGGTGGTCAAACGATTAAAGTAAAGCATAGACTAAGTACTTTTAGTAGGCTGTTTAAATCAGTATTTGGTATGCAATTAGAGGCTGAACTATTAGAAGGTGACAATATCGATATTGATTATGCTCACATAAGAACGGTAAGAGGAAATAATGTTACGGTAGGACCGAACTGTGAGATTGAACTAATCGAATATACGGGTGTTCTTACTGTTGATAAAAGCGCAAATGTAAAAGAAATTAAGCAGATTTAATGGAAGGGAGAAAATGATATGGAACATCAACACAGTCTTACTGTTAATGGTTCTGGTAGTTCAGCGGGCGGAGATTATAATAAAGTAAAGATTCGCGGTGAAGGAACGATTTCTAATGATATGAGCTGTAATGAATTTAAAACGTACGGCACGAGTGAAGTGTGCGGTAATATGAAAGTGAAAAGTTATGTCGTGTATGGAGATAGTGAAGTACAAGGAAATGTAGATGCGGAATCTGTAAAAGTATACGGAAATACACAAATGCATAGTGATGCTCATATTGAAAAAATAAAAGTAAGAGGTATGATAGAAGTTAAGGGGAAATTAACTGGTGATTTCGTAGATGTGAAAGGCGCTTTAAATGTAAAAGGAGCTATTGAAGTTGAAGAACTATCACTAACTGGTGGCCTTGAAAGTGATGGATTACTTAATGCTGAAAATATTGAAATTTCACTTCGTTATGAAGGTAGCAAAGTAAGAGAAATTGGCGGTCAGAAGATTACCGTTCGTAAAAAAGCGAGATTTATTCCATTTACCAATCATGCTGGAAGCCTCCAAACGTCTATCATTGAAGGAGATGATATCTATTTAGAACATACGATTGCTGAAGTTGTAAGAGGAAACAACGTTACAATTGGTCCTGGATGTGAAATTAGTATTGTAGAATATCATACTAGTTTTAACCAAAAAAGTAATGCAGTCGTAAAAGAACATAAACAAATATAAGTAGTATGAGGGAGAGCAAGGTTATGGTTGAGAAGAATAATAAGCTCGGCTTTGTTGTAGCGGGCTTATTGCTAGGTATTTTAATGGCATCAATGGATAATACCATTGTCGTTACAGCGATGGGAACAATCGTTGGTGATTTAGGAGGCCTTGAAAACTTTGTATGGGTCGTTTCTGCCTATATGGTCGCAGAAATGGCAGGTATGCCGATATTCGGAAAACTATCAGATATGTATGGTAGAAAGAGGTTCTTTATTTTCGGTTTAATCGTCTTTATGATTGGTTCGGCACTTTGTGGTACTGCTGAAAATATTACACAGTTAGGGATTTATCGTGCCATTCAAGGTATTGGCGGCGGGGCATTAGTGCCGATCGCGTTTACTATCGTTTTTGATATTTTCCCTCCTGAAAAGCGTGGGAAAATGGGTGGTTTATTCGGAGCAGTATTTGGTTTATCAAGTATTTTTGGTCCGTTGCTTGGTGCGTATATTACAGATTACATAAGCTGGCACTGGGTATTTTATATTAACTTACCGCTTGGCGTTTTAGCACTTATTTTTATTACATTCTTTTATAAAGAGTCAAGAGTTCATAGAAAGCAAAAAATTGATTGGTTTGGCGCAATTACTTTAGTTGGTGCAGTAGTTTCTTTAATGTTTGCGCTTGAACTTGGCGGACAAAAGTATGATTGGGATTCTAACTTTATTTTAAGTTTATTTGGTGGATTCGCTATTTTAATTATTGCATTCATTTTCATTGAACGTAAAGTAGAAGAACCGATCATTTCATTTGAGATGTTTAAACAACGTTTGTTCGGAATGAGTACAATTATTGCTTTATGTTACGGAGCTGCGTTTATGTCAGCAACTGTATACATTCCATTATTCATTCAAGGTGTATACGGTGGCACTGCAACAAACTCGGGATTATTACTTTTACCAATGATGTTAGGCTCAGTCGTAACAGCGCAGTTAGGTGGGTTTTTAACGACAAAGCTTAGCTACCGAAACATTATGATCATTTCTGCGGTTATTATGCTAATTGGACTATTTTTATTAAGCAC
Organism: Bacillus cereus group sp. BfR-BA-01355; assembly: GCF_022663675.1. NCBI lineage: Bacteria > Bacillati > Bacillota > Bacilli > Caryophanales > Bacillaceae > Bacillus > Bacillus cereus group sp. BfR-BA-01355. The sequence continues at coordinate 38,637 of NZ_JAKUFY010000008.1, read as the reverse complement.
ATTAACGCCAGAAACAAGTCGTGTATTATTAACAGTGTATATGATTATTATCGGATTTGGAGTCGGCTTCTCATTCTCTGTACTAAGTATGGCAGCTATTCACAACTTCGGTATGGAACAGCGCGGATCTGCGACTTCGACGAGTAATTTCATTCGTTCATTAGGTATGACACTTGGTATTACAATCTTCGGAATGATCCAAAGAACAGGTTTCCAAGATCAATTAGAAGAAGCATTTAAAGGCATGAGCGGGGGAATGAATACAAACACATTAGGGGATTCAAGAGCCATTTTATCAGAATCGGCAAGATCTCAAATCCCTCCGCAAATATTAGATAAGATTATTGAGGCTCTTTCTAGTTCAATTGTTCAAACATTCATGTGGGCATTGGTACCAGCTGGATTAGCATTCATATTCATTTTCTTTATGGGAAATGAGCGCATGGTAATTAAGAAACAACAAAAGAATAAAAAGAGCGAAACATCAAAAGCGTAATGAAAAAGCTCCTTTCCAATTGGAAAGGAGCTTTTTCGTATGTATGGTGTTAGATTAGCCTTCAATAATTTCGTATTCTTCGTCTGCAAGTAATAAAATTTGTGTTTTCTTACCTTTGTTTTGAACTTCAATTACATCGTATGCACCTAAGTCTCTTACTTTGCTTTGAGAAGCGTTAACCATAACTTCCATAGAATCGATTAAGATATCTTCTTCAATGTATGATTCAGGCAATGCCATATCTTCAGTTTCTAATACACATGCATATAGATTTTGTAAGTTTTCAGCAGTTGGGTTTTGTTCCTCAACATCAATGATGTTTTTTACTGCTTCCATATTTTCTTCTTTTACTTGGTATACTTTAATTTTAGCCATTGTTTTAATCTCCTTTATAACGTAATCGTAGAGGCTACACTTCATTATAACGTTTTTTTCATGAAAGATGAAATTGTTATATGTATTTATAGTAAAAATTATGTGTTATTACTCATTATTGGTGTAATTCCCGTACTAATATTATGAATAGGTAACGATATTCCTACGTTAAAGTTATATTGTCCAAGCTTTTTTGTTTTCCTTTCATAATTACAGTCTTTTATATCAATACTTCCAAAAGGATATGAGTTAAAAAGAATAGATGAGCATATCGCAAATAGCCCTACATTACATAAAATCTCTGAAGATTTTATAAGTCAATTTCAGTCGGTAGAAGATTATATAAACCGTGGTATAGGTTATAGCATTTTATATAACGGAGAAGTTGTATGTGGTGCATCCTCGTATAGTATTTATAATGATGGAATTGAAATTGAAGTTGCGACTGATCACAATCATAGAAGAAAAGGTTTGGCAACTGTAGTTAGTGCAGCTCTTATATTGGATTGCTTAGAAAATGGAAAGTATCCAAACTGGGACGCAGCGAATACTACATCTGCTAACCTAGCAGAAAAGTTAGGATATGTTTTTGATAAAGCGTATGATACTTATTTTGTGGATAATAGATAATTACATACTAAAAAATAAATGCGCCCTAGTACGTAAGTCTAGGGCGCATTTATTAGTTGGTAAATATCTTCATAACAATCTTATCACATTTTATCTTTTGAATGTTTGGAATTAAAGATATTTATGTGACTTTTTGAAAAAATAAAAGAGCAGCTAGCAAAAGCTAACTGCTCCTCTCCAAGGGAGAATGGAGAAATACAATCATGTTACCTATAGTATTGACGGAACATTGAGTTTTAATCAGCCATTTATAAAAGGAGAGATAAAATATCTTTGATTAATCCTTAGGCTCCGATTAGGAGTACTGATAGAAAAACGATTGAGAATATACTTTTTATTATATTTACAATTTAAATAGTAGAACGTGTTTATCGTAGTTCTCCAAACACCAATTATATTTTTTTAGAATAATTGGATGGACTGCTTCTTTCGTAGTATCGACTTCAGTATAGCCATATTTCTTATAAAAGTTTTCTAATTCCTCAAAAGGAAGACAATATACATCTTGTATTTGTGATTTTTTTACAGTTTCTACTAAAAATGAAACAAGCTCACCAGCTAATTGTAGCCCTCTAAATTTAGGGAGAATAAAAATCCCGCCCATTTCTATAGTATCTGCATCTATTTGGACTAATCGTCCAACACCTGCATACTCGTTGTTATATGTAATAATTGCAACTTTATCTCTCTTTAAATCACTTCGTACAAATCCTATTGATTCATATTGACTATTAATCCATTTTAAATCGTTAGATGTAGCTAGTTGAATACTCATATACATCCTCCTTCCGAATACTAGCGCTCTCTTCATTATATAGAACATAAGATACTATATCAAAGGAACCTTGAGATAGCACATTTGTTTAAGTTATTAGTTAAAAGTGTGGGGTTGCTGGCATTGAAATGTAGGCTTCACCAAATATAGGATAATAATGTTGTGAATTTAGTGTTACATAGTCAAAATAAAAAATAGTTCATGTGTTCGATAACGCACGATTTTTTTAGTGTAGAGAAAATCATAGGGATATTTTAATTAGTAGCTACTGTATTCATTGAAGCTATTAAGGAAATGTGGTAATCGCCAGCCTTAGTGATACAAATCATATTAGGATTTAGTAAAAAAACTCTTCCTGAAAAAGAGGGAGATTAAAGATAAGAGCACTTCGAAAAGTGCCCTTCAGTAACGACTACTCATTCTAAAAATATTATATGAAGTTAAGTGTATTTAAGTATGGGTCTTTTATATAAATGTGAAATAAAAGATGGTTGTCTTCTTGTTAGAAGGCTATTTTTTGTTATTACAAAAAAGAATTAGAAGTAAAATATAAATTCAAGTTACTTGTCCAAACAAATTATTAAAAAATACATAAAATGCTAGTAGTTAGCCAATATTTTAATATTGCTAATTTTTTAGTTTAAAAGGGGGGATTTTATGTGTGATTGTGAAGTTTGTAGACGAAAGAAAAACCGGGATCCATTAAATCGGGATTCTGAACGAAAAAAAGTGGATTCTGAGCCAATAAAAAAGGATTGTGAACCAAAAAAACAGGTTTCTGAGCCAATAAATCAGGATTCCGAATCAGTAAATTCTTATTCATATAGTAAAAATGCAAATTTTTTAGAAGAAGCTATACAAACAGATGAAATCGATCAAGTTTCTGAGGAATATATTGAAATAGTAGATTCAGCAGATGTACAAGTTACTACTACAGATACAAAAGCTGCGCTATCCATCCAAGCTGCGTTACAAGCAGCTATTGTGGTTGTAGTAAGTATTTCTATAGCAGATAGTGAAAAGGCAGATAAAATAACACAAGAATTGTTTCAAAAATCATCTATTAAACAAATTAATAGACAAAAAACATTTATTAAAAATTCCAGAAACGTAACCGTAACAACTACTGATACAGATATTGCAGTGAATATTCAAATTCTCCTTCAAATTTTATTAGCGTTACTAGTTAAACTAAACATTTTATAAAGTGTCTATCCCATTTATATTTAGCTATAATGGTTCACTCAAAGTAAATATTTTTTTGTTGTAATATGTGGTACAAGCTTGGACTTCTTATTATGACTAAATTAAAATTCAAGATTGATGGGAAGGTAAGTGGGGATAACTATACAATAGCAAAGGTGAACTTATTATTTAACAGTAATTAAAACTTATATATGTTAAGTAACGGGAGGCTGTCTTCGCATTAGAAGACAGCCTTTTGATTTCATTAGTAAAAAGAAGGGAAAATAGAAGATTAAGTTACTTGTCCAAGCAATTGTTATTTAAATACATATAATGCTGGTAGTTATTTGAAATTTTTATAGAAAACTGATAGGAGTGAACATTGTAAATGGATGATTTAAATAAATTTTCTTCCTTTAAGTTTGATAAAGATCAAAAGAATATAATTATAGACCTTTTACTCTCAGATATTTTTAATAGGCATGGGATAAATGAAGAAAAACTAAAAAATTTATCGCCAGAAAAAAAGCAGCAAATTAAAAGTATTATTTCTGAAATACAATCACAGGTTAATAATTATTTAGATTGAAAGGGGGTGAACTTATGGAAAAAACATGTCATTCAGATGGAAATAAAAAGTGGAGTGCATTAGATTCTTCAAATCCTCATCCGTCTTTTAAAAATGCTAGCGTTTCAGAAGCAGCTGCGCAAGAAAGTAAAACTTATCAAATTTCTGAAGAATCTATTACAATAGTTGATTCAGCAGATGTAGAAGTTACTACTACTGATACAAAAGCTGCGTTATCTATTCAAGCAGCTTTACAAGCAGCTATTGTGGTTATAATAAGTATTTCTATAGCAGATAGTGAAAAAGCTGATCGTGTAGCACAAGAATTGTTTCAAAAATCATCTATTAAACAAATTAATAAACAAGAAACTGTTATTAGAAATTCTAGAAATGTTACAGTTACGACTACGGATACAGACATAGCAGTAAATGTTCAAATTCTTCTCCAAATTTTATTAGCTTTACTAGTAAAATTAAATATTTTATAAAATGTTTAACCTGTTTTTTTATATAGTGATTCTTACAGGTGAATATAGTACAGGCTATAAATATTAATCATTAACATCGCCAAAATAATAATGAGAACAATGTGATGGGAAATAAAGTTTGGTTGTTTTATGGAAATTTAAAAGCCATTTCCTTTATTGGATGTGGCTTTTAAATTTTAAACAGTATAAATTTGAAAAGATTATATTAAGATAAAGAATTAAAATATGATGATACAAAATACTTATAAAATTATTCGTGTTATTGAAAAATGATAAGAAAAAGGTGTTTAAAATAGAACCATTTTCATTAATAGTTCAAGTTTTGAAGAATAGTGCATACAATATAAAGTGTTTTCCTTTCTTCATTTAAGTTTTACGTATATAATTTAAAAGTACTATTTTTATTTTATTATTTTATATTTATAACAGAATAGAGGTTTAAAAATGGGTGTTAAAATCATTACGGATAGTGCGGCGGATTTACCAGTAGAATTGCTGCAAGCATATGATATTGATTTAATTCCACTCCGTGTATATGATGAAGTAGAAACAGAGTATTTAGATGGAGTAACATTAGAGTCAGTTACATTACTGCAAAAAATGAGAGAAGGCGCTGTTTATAAAACGTCATTGCCTTCACTTGAAACTTTCCAAGAAAAATTTGTTTCTTATGCAAAAGAAGGTAATCCTTGTATATATTTAGCTTTTTCATCTGAACTGTCTGGTACATATCAATCATCAGTTGTCATTAAAGAGGAAGTAAAAGAAACATATGCAGATTTAGATTTAGAAATTATTGATACGAAATGTGCTTCGCTTGGTCAAGGGCTTGTCGTATTAGAAGCTGCTAAAATGGCAAAAAACGGCGCATCAAAAGAAGACATATTAAACCGTGTCGCTTTTCTAATGAACCATATGGAACATATCTTCACTGTAGCTGACTTACAGTACCTTGTTAGAGGCGGGCGCTTAAGTAAAGTAGCAGGATTTATCGGTGGTTTATTAAACATTAAGCCGATTTTGAACGTGGAAGAAGGAAAACTTGTCCCACTTGAAAAGGTACGAGGGAAAAAGAAAGTATTAAGCCGTATTGTTGATATTATGGAAGAGCGTGGTAAAGACCTTAAAGGTCAAACAATCGGTATGACTCACGGTGACGATTTAGAAACAGCTGAAGCATTAAAAGCATTAATTACGGAAAGATTTGGCTGTGAAGTATTTATCGTAAATACAATTGGTGCAGCAATCGGTGCACATACAGGTCCTGGCGTTATAACGTTATTTTTCTTAAATGAAGTAGAGTAAAGGATTGATCTTTTGATCAATCCTTTTTTATTTTTTAATCTGTGATAATCGGTCGATATGGTATGGATGAAGATGAAACCTTTGAAGTTAGCCTATATCAAATGCAATCCTGTAGAGGGATTATTTTTTATATGTGAAATGATACTTTATGGTAGAAGAAAAGATATAAATAAGAATGCATTTATAGGAATCTGAATATTTAAGGATATCGAAATTTTTTTATTTCATATATAATTGTGTAGGAAGAAATATCTGTAACTATTTGTAAAAATAGGAGGCGGCTATAAAAATGCAAGAAATTGCTAGATGGGATTTAAATCGATTGTATTTGAATGAGGATATTCTATTTCCGATTTTAGAGTTGAAAGAGCAATATTTTGTAACAAAAGATGTAGAGGTTCTTTCAAAGCTTATACAAGCTATTGAAAAAGCAGAATACTATTTGTATTGTCAATGGGTTGAAGAAAGTGTTTCATCTGACCTTACTAAATTGAATGTGAAAGTGAAGGAACTAAAAAGTGAAGTACAGCAAATAATAAAACATAGTGAAGTAGAAACTTCCGATAATATTAATATTAAGTTTATAAAAAATGAACTTAGTGCGTGGGAAGATATGTACATACAATTACGGGATAGGATAGAAATAGAGCACAATAATAAACAATTATCCTTTGGACAAGCAAATAATATTGCAATGAATAGTGAAAATGAAAAGGAAAGATTAGAAGTATTCGAGTTACTTACAAGTACTTTACATAAGGAAAAAGAAATCTTTGCTACTGTATTAAATCAAATAGGGAGATTGCGTAATGCAAAGAGTAATGAAATAGAAGATAGAGAGATTTTAACACAATCTTTTCATGCGAATGGCATTTCAGAAGCTGTATTATTCCAAATGTGGAATGCGACAGAAGAAAACCTTGATAAATTAGTAAGTGCTTTAAACGTGTATAAGAAGGGAAAAGAGTCAATTACATGGCATGAACTTATGACAGTAAAGGAAAGTAATGAGGTTATAATTCCTTTTTCAGTAGCAGTACAAAACGTTTATGATGCATGTAAGAATATTGATGAAGAATTAGCAGAATTTGCACGTAATGCGATAGAAAGTGGATGGGTAGATGCTGAACCGAGAGAGAATAAACCACCAGGTGGGTTTTGTGCTCCATTTTTCAGTGAGAAAGAATCACGAATTTCAATGCGCTATGATGGGAGTATAGATAGTGTAAGAGTGCTCGCTCATGAATTAGGACACGCTTGGCATTTTTATAATATGAGTTTCGAACAATCTATATCTTTTTTAGATGATAATTTGCCAATGAGTACGGCTGAATCAGCATCTATTTTCTTTGAAACGGTACTCTTAAATTATCTAATTGAAACAACGGATAGTAAAGATATGAAAAAGTCATTACTTAGCTGGAAAATAAGAAATAGTTTTAATTATGTAATGGCAATACGAGCATCGTATCAGTTTGAAAAAACATTTTATGAAAAATGTAAAGAGGGTCCTTTAAGTGCTGATGAAATTGAGAAATTATCTATAATGGCACAGAAAGAAGCTTATGGAAATGCTTTAAGTGAATACCAACCGTTTGTATGGATGAAATATATTCAATTTTATATAGCAGATGTTCCTTTTTACAATTATCCATACACATTTGGATATTTAGTAAGTTTTAGTTTATTAGAAATCGCTCAAGAAAGTAAAGGTACTTTTCATTCGAAATATAAAGAGTTTTTACGAGAAACAGGAAAGGTTCCAGTAGAGGAGCTTATGAAAAAATATTTTGAAATAGATATAAGAAATTATGAATTTTGGAATAAGGCTTTTATTCAAATTTCTAAAGATATTGATGAATATTTGCAGCTTATGTAAGGGGAGAGTATAGTGGATCAGCAGTTTATAAAAGGTATACCTTTTTCAACTTTAGAATATGCAAAAGCTATAAGTTTATTAAAAGGTTGGCTACATGAACAACAAGAGAAACCAAGGTTTGTAGTAACTGCAAATCCTGAAATTGTTATGTCTGCAAAGGAAAATACGGAAAAATCAAAGCAGTTTAAAAAGATGTTACTATCTGCGGATTTAATAACAGCGGATGGGATTGGTGTCATAATTGGCTCGAAAATATTAAAAGGAACTTTGAAAGAACGTGTTACTGGAGCGGATTTAACTCACGATTTAATAAAATATTGTAACGACAATGAATATCGTGTCTTTCTTTTTGGAGCCGCTCCAGAAAGTAATAAAAAGGCATTAGAAAAATTAAATGAGCAGTTCCCAGGAGCGCAGTTTAAAGGACAGCATGGATTTGTAAATGGTGAAGAAATAGAAGAAATAAAAATGAAAATTAAGCAATTCAAGCCGCATTTACTACTAGTAGGACTAGGTTCACCAAAACAAGAAGAGTTCATCTATGAAAACATACAAACATTAAACGTTCCGCTATCTATTGGTATCGGAGGCATGATTGATATAATATCTGGTACTGTAAAAAGAGCACCGAAAATGATGAGGGATACCGGAACTGAATGGCTGTATAGGTTACTCTCACAGCCGAAAAGGTTAAAGAGACAACTTGTACTTCCGAAATTTTTATTGTCGGTTATGTCTGAGAGGATTAAAGGGATTAATTAATAAAGGAGACTACATACATGAACAGAATCGGCATTATTGGAGCAATGCAAATTGAAATAGATTTACTTTTAGAAAAACTAGTTATACAAGAGGAACAGACAATAGCGGGAATGCCTTTTTATATTGGAGAATTCATGGGAATAGAAGTAATTATTACACGTTCTGGTGTAGGGAAAGTAAATGCAGCTGCATGCGCGCAAACATTAATTCATAAATTTGATGTAGACTCTATCATTAATACAGGCGTTGCTGGTGGGTTACATCCAGATGTAAAAGTTGGCGATTTAGTTATTTCAACTAACGTAACCCATCATGATGTAAGTAAAAATCAAATGAAAAACTTATTTCCGTTCAAGGAAGAATTTATCGCAAGTAAGGAATTGGTAGAGTTAGCACGTAAAGCATGTAATAGTAGTAGTTTACGTACTAGGGTTCATGAAGGAAGAATCGTCAGCGGTGAATGTTTTGTTGAAGATTCAAAGTTAAAGGCGAAATTAATAGACGAATACGCACCTCATTGTACAGAAATGGAAGGAGCAGCAATTGGACATGTCGCCTACATAAATGATATACCGTTTCTTGTTATAAGATGTATTTCTGACAGTGCAGATGATGAAGCTCAAGTTTCTTATGATGATTTCGCGAAAACTGCCGCAAATTATTGTTCAGAAATTATCGTTGAGATGCTGAAAAATATATCGAGTAATACTTATAGTTCAAAAGGGGAGAATGACATGTTACAAGCGTTAATTTTTGATATGGACGGAACGTTATTTCAAACAGATAAAATTTTAGAATTATCGTTAGATGATACTTTCAATCACTTAAGATCACTACAACTATGGGATACAGTAACACCAATTAATAAATATAGAGAAATTATGGGTGTGCCGTTACCGCAAGTTTGGGAAGCTTTATTACCGGACCATTCTATTGAAGTAAGAGAACAAACAGATACATATTTTTTAGATAGACTAATTGAAAACATAAAAAGCGGAAAAGGCGCTTTATATTCAAATGTAAAAGAAATATTTATATATATAAAAGAAAATAATTGTTCAATTTACATTGCTAGTAATGGTTTAACTGAATATTTACGAGCAATCGTAACTTATTATGCTTTAGACAAGTGGGTGACTGAAACGTTTAGTATTGAACAAATACAATCGCTAAATAAAGGTGACTTAGTTAAAAGTATTATGAACAAATATGATATAAAAGAGGCAGCGGTAGTTGGTGACCGGCTATCTGATATAAATGCAGCGAAAGACAACGGTTTACTTGCGATTGGATGTAATTTTGATTTTGCGCAAGAAGATGAACTTGCTCAGGCTGATATAGTAATAGATGATTTAATGGAGTTGAAGGGGATATTATCTGAAGTGAAGAATACGCACGCTATGAATTACATAAAGTAACAACCATAAAAATGCTCAGAATAAATGATTCTCGAGCATTTTTATGTGTTTTCATACTTAGGGGGAATGGACTTGAAAGATATACATATTCAAAAAATAGAAAATTTAATGGAGTATGAATTCAGTCATCTCGTTCAAGACAGTGAAGAAGAAGGTTTTAATTTCCTTATAAGACTAATAAATGAATATAAAAACAAAATAAATGTATTCAATAAAACTGGAGAATGTTTATATGGTGTTTTCCAAGGTGATATGTTAATTGGAGTTGGAGGTTTAAATGAGGATCCGTACACAAAAGACAATAAGATTGTGCGGTTAAGGAGATTTTATATTTCAAGGGATTATCGGCGTATAGGGTTAGGGAACTTATTATTAAACCAACTATTATGTCATGCGGAAAAGTATTTTGAAGTGATTGTTTTACATGCTGACACGAAGCAAGGGGATGTGTTTTATACTGCAAATGGATTTGTAAAAGGGGGATTATATAAGGGATCGAGTCACTACAAACTATTATAGAGATTGCTATCCAAAGAATAGCTACGGACAGGGTTTTTGTTGGTAAATCGATATATCTTAAAAATCGCTGATATATATGAAGTTGCGACCCTTATATAAAAAAACAACTTTTATAATTTCATTTACTAAATTGTTATTATAAAAAAGAGCACCTTAGCTTTTAAAATTTAGCTTATAAGGTGACTCCTTTTCAGTCAATTACGTTTTAACGTTCATTTGTTTCAATAATAATCCTGGTTTACCTTTTACATAATAAAAATGCGGATTATTTTCATCATCATAAAGCATAATATAAGGCTTTTCATTTAGTGGGAGCAGTATAAGTACTTCGTCTATTGTAGTGTGTAACCATTGATTAGTAATAGAAACCGGCTTAGATAATGGGATTTTTATCATATAGCCATCTTTTGGAACGACATTTAAGTTTTTAAATGGACCGGTTATTGCTTTAGCGTATTGAACTGCTTCTTTTTGGATTACTGGATCTAAAGATTGTTTTTGAATGACCATTTCTTTTTGACAATCAAATACTTCAATTTGTTGATTGGTTTTTGCGAACGCATTTGTTGATAATAGAAATAAAAGAAGAGAAATGACCCCGATTTTTTTTATCATAATACAACACCTCACCATTACTATCCCCTCAAAAGCTTTAAATATTTTTCTGTCACATTCATGTAACAAAGATGTTGTATGATACAATTGGTTTTTGTTTAAAAGCAATGGAGGAAAAAATATGAAAGTTTTAATTGCAGATGACGAACAAGATATGTTAAGAATTTTAAAAGCTTATTTTGAAAAAGAAGGCTTCGAAGTTTTATTAGCGAAAGACGGAGAGGAAGCACTTCAAATGTTTTATGATGAAAAAATTGATTTAGCAATTTTGGATTGGATGATGCCGAAACATAGTGGTATTACTGTCTGTCAGGAAATAAAAAAGAATTCAAGCGTGAAAGTGTTAATGCTTACGGCGAAAAGTGAAAGCGAAGATGAATTAGCAGCGCTTCAAAGTGGGGCAGATGAGTACGTAAAAAAACCATTTCATCCAGGAGTACTAATTACACGAGCGAAAAAGCTTATTCAGCATGATGATATTATTCAAGTACAAGATGTAAAGATAAATTTCGCCAAAAATAAAGTATATAAAAATGATATAGAGTTAGAAATTACAAAAACAGAGCTCGAATTAATAAAATGCTTTTTAAATCATAAAGGAACGATTTTAACTCGTAAAAAATTGCTAGATATTGTATGGGGATTTGACTATTTTGGAGAAGAGAGAACTGTTGATACACATGTAAGAAGGCTGCGTAAAAAAATTGGAGAAAATATTATTAAGACGCATCGCGGGCTGGGCTACAGTTTGGAGGAACAAAGTGAATAAACTTGGAAAAAAGTTATTTTTCAGTATTTCTGCAACTGTTATTCTCATCTTTATGATTTCGTTATTATTCATTAACAATCTCTTACCGAACTATAATATTTATAAAACACGTGAAAACTTAAATAAATTTACAACACAAATACAAAATACAACAGTGGAAAATATAGAGGATGTTATTCATACAATTGAAAGTGAAAACAACGTTACAATTGCGTATACGCCAATTAATCAGTCAGAAGATGCTATGAACGAAGCATTACGCATGCAACTTACGAAAAAGAAAGTGACGTTAAATAAGCTTTGGATTACGAAAGACGAAGTCATGAAAGTGAAGACGGAAGGGCAATCGAATAAACTGTACGATCAAGGAAAGGTAAAAGCGAGTTTTTTTGCTAAATATATTGCGAAAGATGATACGATAATTTTAATTGGGACTTCTATTGCGAATTCAAATGAAATTATAAGTACGTTAAATACATTTTACTTATACATCGTATGTTTCTCGCTGCTTCTTATTATTTTACTTGTGTGGATACTTTCAAAAATAATAACGACGCCACTGAAAGAGCTAAGTGATGTAGCTCAGGATATTTCACATTTGCAGTTTAAAAGAACGAAAGTGAAAACGAATGATGAAATAGGAGAGTTGGCCAATAGTATTAATATCATGAGCGAAAAACTACATGAAGCACATCAAGATTTAACTGATCGTAATGAACATTTAAAACGATTTATGGGTGATGTGACGCATGAATTAAAGACACCGATCGCATTAGTAAAAGCATACTCTATGGGGATTAAAGATGGACTAGATGATGGGACTTACGTAGATACAATTATTAAACAAACAGATCAAATATCAAACTTAATTGAAGAACTATTACGATTTTCTAAACTAGAAAGAGATATTTTACAAAAAGAAGAATTCCCTATTGAACCACTGGTCCAGAGTATATTAGATAAGCATCAGATTGAACTGGATTCGAAAGAAATTAACTTGCAAGTAAACTGTAATACGAGCGATACAATCGTTTATGCAGATTTAAATAAAATGAGAATGGTATTTCAAAATTTAATTTCTAATGCAATAAAATATTCAGCAAATCAAAACATAATAATTACTTTAGAAGATAGAAATAAAAGTATATATTTTCAAATAAAAAATGGCATTCATACGGAAAAAATTAAAGATATCGATAAAATTTGGGAGCCTTTTTACGTACTAGAATTTTCTCGTAGTAAAGAAAAATCAGGTACAGGATTAGGACTAGCGATAGTGAAAAGTATTTTAGAAAGACATGGTTTTGAATATGGAGTTTCCTCTATAGATGGAGAAATTCAATTTTATATAAATGTGAAAAAGGATTAATGAAAATATTAGTCCTTTTTGCAGCTTTAGAGGTTAGCGATACAGGATGAATCACCATAATTTTCAAAATTGATGTATTAAATGGAGAATTAGCAAATGTTCTACTTTCATTAAATTCACGTGAAGTTCACAGGGAAACGTTACATTTACATAGTTACATTTGAATTTAATGAAGTGAGGTATTCGGATTTGAAAAGAAAGAAATTAGTAATAGGTAGCATTTTAATGGGGATGACGTTATCTTTATCCGCATGTGGTTCATCAGATAATATTGTAACTACAAAATCAGGAAGCATTTCAGAAAGTGATTTTAACAAAAAATTAAAAGAAAACTACGGTAAACAGAATTTATCTGAAATGGTAGTAGAGAAAGTATTAGATGATAAATATAAAGTTACGGATGAAGAGGTAACGAAACAACTAAAAGAATTAAAAGACAAGATGGGCGATAATTTTAATACATATATGGAATCTAATGGTGTGAAAAATGAAGATCAGTTGAAAGAGAAATTAAAGCTTACTTTCGCTTTTGAAAAAGCTATTAAAGCAACCGTAACGGAAAAAGATTTTAAAGATCACTATAAGCCAAAGCTTCAAGTTAGCCATATTTTAGTGAAAGATAAAAAGACAGCAAAAGAAATTAAAGAAAAATTAAATAGTGGCGAAGATTTCGCGGCATTGGCTAAACAATATTCAGAGGATCCAGGTTCTAAAGAGAAAGGTGGAGAACTATCTGAATTTGGACCAGGTATGATGGTGAAAGAATTTGAGGATGCTGCATATAAGTTAGAAGTTGGTCAATTGAGTGAACCTGTTAAATCTTCCTTCGGATATCATATTATTAAGTTAACGGATAAAAAAGAGCTTAAACCGTATGAGGAAGAGAAAGAGAATATTCGTAAAGAATTAGAACAGCAACGTATACAAGATCCTCAATTCCATCAACAAGTTACTAGAGATCTGCTTAAAAATGCAGATATAAAGGTATCTGATAAAGACTTGAAAGATACCTTTAAAGAGTTAGAAAAATAATAAATGGAATGTAAGACAATCGATAGAAATATCGGTTGTCTTTTCCTCTATTTATCCCGCTATTTGCCGGGCAGTAAGACCCCCACTTCAAAATTCAGTGGAAGCAAAGAAGTTAGGCGGGGGCCCTGCTGCTCGTAAACGCCCGATTGGTGAGTGCTGATTACAGTTTCACTTTATAAAGAAGGGGGGAGTGGGAAAATACTTTCACACCTGCATTAAATTTTACTTAATAAGAAATCTTTGAGTTTCTCAACTTTTATATAGTAAAAGAGAACGAATAAGGGGAGGGAACATTTTGAGTAAAAAGAAAATGGCAATTACACTGTCAGCAATGCTATCTGCAACAATTATACCTAGCTTTACTATGGATGTGCATGCAGAGAAGAAGGAAGAGACTAAAAATACGAAAATTGAATTAGAAAATGGGATGACAAAGCCGATTTATTCTCTCGATGAAGCTATTATCGAAAATTTATATGTAGAGACAGAAGTTGATAGTGATCGCGACGGTAAGAAAGACAGAGTATCGATAAAAGTTATGCGTCCAAAGACAGATCCGAATGTGAAGGTTCCTGTTATTTATGAAATGAGTCCATATCGATCTGGATTAAAAGATGTTCCTGTATATAATGTAGATGAAGAATTGTATGCGTATGAAGGAAAACCGTATGGAGCAGTTAATCTTGGTTCGTATGGGAACTATTACGTGCCAAGAGGTTATGCAGTTATTCTAGGCGAAAGTATCGGTACTGGAAAATCAGATGGATGCCCTACAACTGGAGATGAACAAGAAATACTCGGTACAAAGTCTGTTATTGATTGGGTAAACGGTCGCGCGAAAGCATTTACAGAACAGGGTGAGGAAGTTCAGGCAAATTGGTCTACAGGAAATGTAGGTATGACTGGCGTTTCTTATAATGGTACATTACCAAATGCTGTTGCGACTACTGGAGTTGAAGGTTTAAAAACAATTATTCCAATCGCAGCAATTAGTAGTTGGTATGATTATTATCGTGCAAATGGTGCAGTCATTGCTCCAGGCGGATATCAAGGAGAAGATACAGATAATATGGCAGAAGCAGTACTGACAAGAAAGAATTCAGAAGTTTGTGGTCCGATAATGACAGAACTTACTGCTGGACAAGATCGGAAAACGGGTAATTATAACGATTTTTGGGATAAAAGAAATTATGTAAAAGATGCTAAAAATGTAAAAGCGAGTGTATTTGTTGTTCATGGTTTAAACGATTGGAATGTTAAAACGAAACAGTTCGCACAATGGTGGGATGCTCTTGGAGAAAATGATGTACCTCGTAAAATGTGGCTACACCAAGGTGTTCATGGTGGGACATCTGTCTGGTATACTAATAGCGACATAGATGCATATAAATAAAAAGCAGGAGCTTGTTTCAAACAAAAGCTCTTGCTTTTTATAGATTTAGTTGCAGGAAAACTTTACCGTTGAATATGGAAAAGTTTTCTACTACAATCGATTCATAACAACTCTTTTTTCTCATTTAGAAATTGTATGTAGAAAAGGAGTTGTTTACAGAATTGTTCTCGTTGAGATTCATTTAGGCCTGCGAAAACCGTTTGGATCTCATTGAGAATGGTTTTTAACTGTTCTTCAGATTCCGGAATATTTCTTCCTAAAAGTGCATCGACCGATGTGTTAAAGAAATTGGCGATACGATCTAAAGATTTTAAGTCGGGTTCGTTAAAGTTGGTCTCTAAGTTACTAACCTGACTACGACTTAATTGGACCATATCTCCAAGTTCCGCTTGTGTTAAAGAACGATTTGATCTAAACTTTTTTAAATTTTCTCCAAATGTGTTCATGCCTATATTATAAATAAGGCATTATTTTTAAACTATAAATACCAAGAAATTTGGCTTAAATACAATATTTGATAATTTTTTTGGATAAAATCAGAATATGAACCGGAATATTTGTTCGTTTAGTGGTAAGATATTTTTGTGGGAATTCTGAAAGATTTAGAAAAAACTTTCTCAATATGGTTTGAGAAAAGAGTGAAACGAATGTTCTAAATTTTATGATAAGATAAAAATAATAAAATAAAAGAGCAAAAAGACCCACGGCGTTACAGTAGTGCCGCCGCACTACTGCAACGTTTTACCCTAGTGTATGTAGGGAAAACCTTCCATGAGTCAGCCTCAAGTATATCATACTTTAAAAAGTTTTAAATCCATATGGAACGTTTTCTTGTTGAGAAAATCAGGGGCTGTGTCTTGTGTTCTATTTAGGAGGATACGGATGAGGGCTTTGATGAATGAAGTGAATAACACGATCCAGTCAAAAAATATGAGTACAAGAAAGTTAGCGAAAGATACAGGTATTAGTAGAACAACAATCACAAATGGTCTGTCCTTTGTAACTGGAGAAATGAAATTTGACGTTTTTGAAAAATTGGTTCGTCATGTGTATAAAAGTCCCATAGAACAAACAAGAAGGATTAAAGATTTTATTTTAAAATGTGGAACTAGCTTGAATGTAAGAAAAGGATTGAGTTATTGTCAGGTTGCAGGGGAATATGACCTGATAGATATGTTAATCGAAAAGTTCAAAATGGAAACAAAAGATCCGGATTTCAAAAAACTTCAAAAAGATGTGCGTAAATATTTAAATGTATACAATCTATACAATCATCGTAATATGAATCGGAAAAAGGGACAAAGTCTACTAGAAGAAATATACAAAACGCGTGTTTCATCAGATTTTGAATGTCAGGTATTATTAAATACATTACTAATGGCAGCAGAATATGATAAACAAAGGTATAGTGCTATGTCATCATACGCGGAAGCTGCGGAAGCTTATATTGTTAAGATGGATAACGGTTATATTAAAGATTGTTTACGTATGCAGCATATGGAACGAATTGCTTATACTCAGTTGCATGCCAATGAAATTGATAGCTGTAGAGCTACGTGCCACGCCATTATAAATTCCGAATTGAATTTCACAGTTGTAAAGGCTACAGCATATTGTTGTTTAGGGGAAAGTTATATTTTTGAAAATCCATTACTGGCAGAAAAATATATTTTGAAAGCTATTCAATGTCTTGAAGGTATAAGTTCACCGAAAGGAACTCAAAAATATAACTCTTTTAAAACGACGCTTGCCTTTTTATATATCGAGTTCGGATTTAATTTAGATAATATTGATTTTGATTTTATTAGTGATGGTGATCTTGCTTATTATGAGTGTTTATATGGTGATAAGCAAAATGGTTATAAAATTTTTGAAAAGCTAAAAGATCAAGATTTATCTGCTTTTCAAATGTACTATCTTTCTAGAATTGAAAATGATACAATAATTGCGAGGGAATCTTTAGAAAAATTTGAAAAAACGGGAAATATAATATATGCGCAACTTCCGAAGCGCATTTTAATAACTGAAGGAGTGTTGTAAAATGAAAAAATTTTTAATCACTACATTATGCGCACTTGCGTTATCAATTGGAGTTATCGGTGCTGGTGCAGATCAAACTAAAGATTTAGGTAAAGAAAAAGCTACTGTACATACTAAAGAAGTACAATTAATGATGGTCGATCCCGGTGGGATGTAATATAAATGAATATTTAAAAAGACGCTACTTATAGTAGCGTCTTTCGTCTTTTATAGGCGTGTCACGTTTTTGGAGGTTTCGGAAAAATTATACCACTTGATACATATTTCACAAACTGGTAAGGATGAAGGGGAGGAAATAAGGTGAAAAAAGAGAATGCAAAACAAGAAACAAAACGTTTAATCGGGGAATTATTCAGTGCTGAAAATGTAAGTTGTGATATGAATTATCTGATGGAGGAACTTTATAATCAAGGACAGATTACACAGGAGCAGTACAATCAAATTACAACTATATTGCAACAAAAAAAGGAATAGCATCTGGCTAATCCTTTTTTACTTATTGCTGCTTTCTTTGTAGGAGTTGTCTTAATAAAATATTAGCGATTTCAGCTTGCTCATCAGTAATTTCTACCCCATCAGAATGAAGTCTGCCTTGATCTAAAAAGTCTTTTACATTAAAATTAAGACCGTTTGGATTTTCTGTTCTTCCTAAGATGAAGTCTGTAGTAGTATCAAATATGTCTGCTAACTGTACAAGAACCTCAGCGTTTGGTTTTCTTTTATTTGTCTCATATCCACTATACGTAGAATCGTTTTTACCAATACGATCTGCGACTTCTTGCATTGTCCAACCGCGTCTATTTCGTAAGAATTTTAATTGAGTTCCTATATCCATACTTTTTACCCCCGTTAAATTCTTTTTTATATTTTTCATCGATTTTATTTTTTATAAATTTTATAAAAATATATAAAACGTTTTTTATTTTTTTGATGTTATCTATATATAAGATAACACTTTATGGCACAATTACACAATGGAAAATATACGCATATTGCAAGTGAAGTTTTTAATTATTTGGATAAATTTAGCTTAAAATGGATAAAACACTTTAGAAAAAAATCAAAATACTACTTTACTTACTTGCAAAACGCCAGTATAATAAAATTTATTAAAGGTTGTCTGGAGGTGGACATATGAAAAGAACTTGGTTAGCTGATTTACGTGGTAAAAAACGTATGTCACAGGTGGCTCTAGCAGATAAGGTTGGTGTGACTCCTGGACATATTGCAGATTTAGAGACTGGTAGACGTGATCCAGGAGGAAAATTAGCCTTGCAAATCGCAATTGTACTTGGGTTCCCTATGGAACATTTTTATTTACCTCATTACTTGCGAAACGCCAGTGAGAAAAAGGTTAGACAATCGTTTGAACTGGGGTTCCCACCAAAAGAAAAATTTTTAGAACACTATCCTCATTACGTAGATAAAATTTCAGGGGGCTGAGAAGTGTGGGGAAAAAGAAATCAGGTTTGTATATTGGGGAAGAAACTTACGGGGGTCGGAAAATTGAAGATGTGTTTAAGGAAGTATATGAACACTATTTCAATGTCAAAGTAAAGGTCACAAGAAAGAAAAAAACAGAAGTAAAGGCAAGTTAAATCATTGAAAGGAGGTGATACACATGCAACGGTACGTGACTTATGCGACTCGATTAGTAAAAGCAAAAGACGTAAAAGCTGTATGTTGCGAAAGTAAAAATTACTTCAAGAATGGCTCAGAAGAACAAGCAGTAAACAGCATGTTAAAGCTAACAGAAAGGAGTGAACATGTTGGCCAACATTAACGAGATTTTCGTAGAAGGTTTCCAGTCACATACAAATAGCCATTTTAATTTAGGAAACGGACTGAATGTAATTACTGGACCATCAGATAGTGGTAAAACATCCATCATACGAGCAGTTCGCTGGGTAGCATTTAACGAACCTCAAGGTGAGGCTTTTGTAAACGAATCAGTTGGACAGGCTACTGTAGCGATTCACATGGATAACGGCATTATTATTTCAAAGCACCGTAGAAAAGGAAAAACATCGTACAGAATCCAAACGGATCCAGGCGATGCAGGAAGTGTATTTGAGAAGTCAGGGGTACCGGAAGAAGTAAAACAATTACTCAGTATCACAAAGCAAACATTTGGGGATTTTGTTACTGCTTTAAACTTTGCATTCCAGCTTGAAGCACCTTTTTTAATAAGTGAGACACCATCATCGGGTGCGAAAGTTCTAGGTAAGTTAGCAGGAACAGAAGCTGTCGATCTCGCGGTAAAAAGTGTTTCAAAAGATACATACGCAGCAAGGCAAGAGAGGTTACTAGCTGAAAAAGAAATTGAGAGATTAGCAGGTAACTTACTCGAGTACTTGGATGTGGATGATAAAGTACAGCAGTTAAAAACAGCTGAAAGTTTGATGGAACATGTAGAAGAATTGCATAAAAAGAAAGAGGTACTGCAGCAACTACAAACTCAACAACAGATAGCATTTGAAAAATTCCGTGTAGCGTTTGTTGAGGATGAGAGACTCTCAAAAGTGCCGGC
Organism: Bacillus cereus group sp. BfR-BA-01355; assembly: GCF_022663675.1. NCBI lineage: Bacteria > Bacillati > Bacillota > Bacilli > Caryophanales > Bacillaceae > Bacillus > Bacillus cereus group sp. BfR-BA-01355. Next base: position 18,489 of record NZ_JAKUFY010000008.1, on the reverse strand, counting down.
TCTTATACAAATACTTGAAGAAACAGAAAAAGACCAGCAGCGTCTGCAAACACTACTGGACTTACAAAAAAGATACGAGTCACTGTCCACCGCCAAGAAGACATTGACTGAAACACTAAAACAATTTGATGGATTAGTAGAAGTAAGTAACTTGTTACAAGATTCTACTAAATCCGAAGAAATATATTCTTTGCTTTCTATCTTATCACAAAACTATAAGAAGTATAGTCAAGTATTAAAAGAAGCTCAATTACAGGTCGAGAGGTTAACTGTAATTGCAAACATTAATGTAGCTGTGATTGAAGAGGAAGTAAAGAAAACAGATGAGTTAAAGAAACTCTATGTACAACATAGCTTGGTTAAACAACGCTACGAAAAAACAAGTAAGGATGTAGAAAGATTATCTGTACCTGGTAATGCGTCAGATCAACTACAAGAATGCGAAACAAGTATTACACAACTAAGTCAAATAAGTGTGCTCTTACAAAAATACCAGAATATACACAATTATTATATGAGCTGGACAAGTCGTGTGGAACGTTTAAATGTTCCGAGAGAAGTGGTAATACAGATTGCAAATGCTGAGAACAATGTCACTCATTTAGCTGAATTAAAAGAGTTGTTACGAAACTATATGATCTGGCATCAAAGAGTACGTCATAGTACAAGCACATTGGAACTATATGAAAAGCACATTGAAAATTACACAAAGGAATTGGAAGAGACATGGAACGAGGCTGGTGGAGTTTGTCCGCTATGCGAATCGCCGATGTCTTTTGAACATTCTCATTGAGGGGTGATTAGTGGTGATTGATACGGAAAAAATGAGCGATTTTTTACAAACAGCTGAGAGGCTGAATAATTCATTAATGGAAATTAATGAGATTATTGAAGCTTTTGACGATACATCTAATGTTTTAAAAGTCTCACTATTTCATAAAAAATTTAATGAGAATTTATTAGTGAGTGAATCAGAAAGTATAGGAGAAAAGACTATTGATTTTGCTATCCGACCAACTGTGTTGGCCTGTTTAAGAGATCAAAAGAAGTTTTTTGAATCAGAGCTACAAAATTTACTATCAAAACAATTTGAAGGGGGAAATGAGTAATGGAATTAAAACAACGTATTGAAATTGCAAAAGCAAATTTAAAGAAAGCAGAAACAGCAAAAATCCAAGCAGAGGCGGAAAAGTCTTCAGCTGAAAAGCAATTAACGGAAATCGCTGAACAAATGGCGCAGTACGGGGTAACGCCTGAAACGATCCAGGAAGAAATCAATAAGCTTGATACATCAGTTAAAGAAAACCTGGAGCATGTAGAACGACTCATCCCGCAGGTATAAGGAGGCTACTTTTATGTACGAGCTTCTAAAAGCAAGAGCGGATATCCGTCAGGCAAGCGATAAATTGAAAATGAAAATCGGTCAACGTGATTTGTTAGTTAAGCAACAAAAAAGCGCAGAAGCAAGAAAAGCAAAAGCTGAGGAGCAACTTGGGGAGTTTGATTTAGTGCAAATTCTACTTCAGAAGACAAGCGATTATGCAAGGCAGCAAGCAAAACGTCGTATAGAAGAAATTGTTACGTCAGCCCTTACAGTTGTATTTGACAAAGACTACAGATTTGAAATTGAAATTGCCGTAAAAGGTAATCAACCAGTAGCAGAGTACTGGTTACAGTCTGAAAATGTAAGAACGCAATTAAAGCCACCTGATTATGATCGCGGCGGTGGTGTAGCGGACGTAGTTAGTCTAGCGCTCAGATTGGCCGTAGGAGAGATTAGTGGTGTAAGAGGCCCATTATTCTTAGATGAGGTTGGAAAGCACGTGAGTCAAGAATATGCTCCGAACGTGGCGTACTTCTTGAAGGAATACAGTACAAAATTTAAACGTCAAATCATTTTAATTACGCACAGTACTCACTTGGCTGAGATAGGTGACGTAGCACTTGGTGTGACTCAAAAACAAGGGAAAAGCGTAGTAACTGCTTTATAGAAAGGGAGATTTGGATATGTGTATTAAATGTTTTTTAAAAGAATTAGCTGCGGGAGTAGAAGTGAAAGAGGAAGTTGTAGGTAAAGCGACTGAAGAACAGGTTCGTGAATTAAGTAGTATTCGAAAAGAAACGGAAGCTATTAAGGAAACTGTAGCAAAGGAATTAAAGGCTGAACTTAAACCGATTGAAGAAAAATATAAAAAGAAATTAGAAAGTGTAACAAAAGGATTGGAAGAAAGACATGATGCAGTTTGGGCTGCTATCCACACTGAATTAGGTGTAAACGGTGAGGTTGACTTAACATTAGATGCTAAAACAGGTGAGGTTACGAAACAAGTTATAAAGAAGAAAGAATCAAGCAACCTTCACTAATGCACCATATTGTTGATGGGGGTATTACCTTAGATACAGCGTTACGAAAAGTACGAAAAAGCAGAGGTGAGAGTATGAAGTTTCTATATTTCGGTGATCCACATATAAGAGGTACGAATCCTCGTAACCGTAAGGATAACTACAAAGAGGCATTAATCGCGAAATTCCGTGAGATTTTTTCTTTAACAAAATACAAAGGTGTGACCGCAATTATTCAACCTGGAGATACGTTTGATAGACCTGAGGTTACGACAAGTGTGTTACTAGAGTTTGCAAAGGTACTGAAAGAAAGTCCAGTTCCGATCTATACGACAGCCGGTAATCATGATATTTACGGGTACAATCTTGCAACGTATGAAAGGACAAGCCTTAGAGTACTGGAGTTAATCGTTCCACAGCTTACAGTCATTAATGATCCTGGACAAGCTCATATGTTTCATCAAGATGGTAATCATGTACAGCTAACATTTACACCATACAGTGACCGAATTGATAAAGCTGGATATGGTTATTCTCCAGAAGTTATTGAAGATTATAAGTCAACAAAAATACACGTAGCACACGGCATGCTACTTGATCACGATCCACCTTTTGACCGGTACACAAAAGTACAGGATGTAAAAACAGAGGCGGATTTGGTTTTGTGTGGCCATGACCATACAGGTTTCGGTATCTATGAACGTTCTGATGGAAAAGTGTTTGTGAATGATGGGAGCCTGACACGATTATCAGCGTCAGAGGCTGAGATGCGAAGACAGATTTCTGTTCTTCTAATCGATGTGAAAGCACCCCGTGTTTTTGATTTAGAACGGATTCCGCTTCAAAGTGCAAAACCTGGTGAAGAAGTACTTGACCGTAGCCGGATTGAAGCTGAGAAGAAACGAGCGTATGCGATGGAGGAGTTTGCCTCATTAATTCAAACGGAAACAGGAGAAGATGTGCTAGTTGATATTAATACGATTGTTGAAAGTATAGCGAAGACAGATTGTATTAATCCTGATGTGGTGGAAATAGCGTTAACAAAAATAGCGGAGGCAAAGGAGGGATTACGAACGTGATTGTTACTAAACCGCAATTTGATGAAAACGAATTAGGTGAAGGTACACCGGTGCAATTATGTATTTCTAGTAAAAAAGAGAAAGACTGTAAAACAAATTGGAACGGTATTGTAGTTGGTTTTACTCCTCTAAAGTTGAAGGTTGCTGGCTACACACCGAAGTGGGCTTTAGATATCGAAATTGTAGAAATCAGTATTGACCAGGTTTTAAAAGAAAAAGTATCAATTGAAAAATTGGTTCGACCGATACGTTGCACATATCCTGAGGAGGTTTCAATAAATGACTGAATTAAATAATCAAATTCGTAGCTTACAAGAAGTCCATGGGAAAGAAAAGTTACTTGCTGCCGCAACTGAAATTTTAGGTAAGAAAGTACCGACTGACTACGTTCGAGTATTAGATCCACTTGAATTACAAGCATCATTACAACAAATAGATGCTGCAGTACAAGATGTTCTTGAAAAAGGTAAGGCGCGTGAAGAAGCTTATGGAAAGAAAGCCGAACTAATTAAACAAAAAGTGAAACTTAAAACAGCTGTAGAGTTAAAAGAAGCTGAAGCATTTATGCAGATTCAAGGTGAAGGCCGTAACCAATACGCTTATGTGAATGATCAGAAAGTAGCTCTAACGAATGATACGTTACGTGATGCGTACCGTCTGCATTACAGCAAAGAAGAACGTCAACAACTTACAGACGTAGAGCAAGAGTTGGCGTCCATTGATATCAAAATTTATCAAACAAAAGACGCTTGGGAAACAGCTAAAGAATCAGCGGATCTTGTAAAAGCAAAAGCTTATGTACAAGCGAATCTACTGAAGTTTTTGGCATAGGAGGTTGCTATGGATCCAAAACAAACAGCAATGAGGAATAAACAGCGTGAACGTCAACAACGTGGAGATGACTTCCAAGTTGAAATCAGAAGAAGCTGGAGGCATGTTCCTAATGTATGGCGCATGAGAATAGCGGATGGTGCAGGTGCAACCCGTCCAGGCGATGAGATTGTACTAACATCTGAAGTAAATATATTAGCGGAAATGAAACGTACAGAGAGTCGTAGATTTTCACTAGATTATATGAGACCGAATCAGATTATCGGTTTACGAGACTTTGATCAAATTATTGAAAAGAATTTAGGTTTAGTGTTTATCAGTTTTCTAAATGAAAGCAAGGGGCTCGACGAGGCTTACGCATTCAGACTTATTACAGCTCTTATTCATATGAAAAAACGAAACGTGAACCATATAAAACTTGAAGAATTTCAAAGTCAGACGGTTCCCTGTGTACCACTTCCAAGACTTACATACCACGAACCTTCTTACGATCTATCGGGGGTGCTAGCTTGCTACAAATCTTTGTAAAACACAACATCCGAATAAGAGGTGCTAGTACACCTCTTAAGGCAGCAATTACTAAGGCGCTAACATTTGATAATCCAGCGTATTTGAAAGCAAAAAAACAACGTAGACCAACATGGGGCGTACAAGCAAAACTTGAATTGTTTGTATATGACAGAGGCGATATTGTTACGCCTCGAGGTTTCTTGTCAAAGCTGGAAGGGGTACTGAAAAACTTAGGCTACGACCCAAGTAAAGTTATTACCTCACAGATTTCATATGGCCGAGATGTTAGTTTCGGGGAATGGGATGACGGGTTTGTATTAAAAGAGGACCAGACACCGATGGTTGAAGCACTTATGCAAGAAAACGGAATAGGTGTAGCACCGGCTGGTTCAGGTAAAACCGTAATGGGAATGCGCTACATTTACGAAAAGGGTAAAGCAGCATTATGGCTTACCCATACAAAAGACTTAATGTATCAATCCGCAAAGCGAGCTAAGGCTACAATGCCTGATATCGGTCGTATCGGATTTTTCGGTGACGGCGTACATGACTGGGGAGACGGTAAACTAATCGTTGCTACAGTACAAACCTTGCAGCGAAATCCACAAATAATCGATGCACTAAATGCTTTTATCGGGACGGTAGTAGTGGATGAAGCCCATCACTTTCCGGCAATACAATTCATTGAAACAGCTGGGAAGTTAACGGCTGAAAATGTGATCGGTCTCACCGCAACACCTTCCCGAAAAGATGGATTAGAAATCTATATGTACAACGGTGTAGGTCCAAAAGTGTATGAGATTAGCAGGGACGGAATGTATGAAGCTGGGAGACTGGTAAAACCGACAGTGAAATTCGTATATACCGAGTTCAATTACGAGACGGCAAGTAACCGTAACGAGATTGATAGTGTGGATGCTGGTGGAGAAGATCTTGATTACACAGATCTAATAAGGCACCTCATTTCTGATAAAAAGCGTGCGAAGTTAGTTGCTGAGAATATTGTTGAGTCTGCAAGTTTAGGGCCATCCATTGTTATAACAGAATCAGTTCGCTACTGTTTCGTACTTGAAGAACTCGTAAAACGAATGGCAAAAGCAAGATTCGGTATCGATGTTAGAACAGCTGTAGTACACGGAGGTATTAGTCGTTATACCTGGAGAAAAGCAAAAAGCGAAAAACATGCACAGCAGCTTATCAATAGTGGTCATGCGGTAGATAAAAAGCAAGGTAAGTACGGTTGGCAGGTAAAGGTTGCTCAGTATTCAGAAAAAGAAATTCGTGAATGGCAAGTAACAAAACAACAACGTAAAGATATTTTAGAAGCTTGCGACCGAAAAGAAGTAGATATTTTGTTTGCCACTCAGTTAGCGCGTGAAGGACTGGACATGCAGCATTTAGTAGTTGGTCACATGGTAATGCCGAAACGTGGTGACTCCCGTGAGAGTAATAGTGGTTCATCAGTAGAGCAAGAAATTGGACGTATCATGCGTCCAGATCGGAACAATCCGGATAAAGAAGCATACTGGTTCGATTACGTTGACTACAATGTTGGAGTATTTAAGGACCAATATCACAGCCGTAGGAAAGTATACAGCAGAATCGGGTTAACGGTACCAAGAAAGCCGAAAACAGAACGCGATACAGTGGCTGACTTCTTAAATGATATGCCTTGGTGAAAGGGGTGATAACGATGGAAAAGTACGAATATGTGGGTGCGCTTTATGAAATCACAGAACTAATTGCTTCAGCGAAAGAGGTGAAGTAAGTGGGTTTGAAAGAAACAGGTCAAAAAATCGTTAAAAAAGTGATAAGGGTGTTTGCAAGAGGATCGGTTAAAAGTTTATCTCTTCAACGAGGAATCCCGATAATGGTTGAGGTTCCGGAATACGATTCGAAAGATTACGAGATTTCGTATAACAGAAAAGTAACTTATCGAAAAAAGAAAAGCCAAGCAAAACGAAAAGCATGGAAAAAACATGGCCTACAGGGGCGCGGGAGGAAAAAATAATGACACAAGAAACAAATCAAAATGAAGTAGTGGTACAAAATAACGCGGTGGCGAAAAGAAACGATGGCAGCAATTATATTTCAGCAATTTTAGAAGAAACAAAGCAGGGATTTGTTGAAGCGAATAACGGTCTTGATATGGATTTCGTCCGTATGGGCGAGTGGTTAACGGTTAACAAGAAAGGGAATTTCGTAGAAAAAGATGATGAAAATGTAATGTACGGCGACAATATTGATGTAGTAATCGGATACGGTGAGCAACGTTGGTCTGTATGGGGGAAACAAGATTCTCCTGAAGATGGTCAGTTGATCGTGGCGGAAAAAACAAAAGAAGATGCGGAAGTTGTATTCAATCAATGGCTAGCTGAAAACCCTCAAGCAGAAGAACGTTATGAATTAGATGATATTCAACTTCGCTATATGGCGTCAGTTGTTCCAGTATCAACGTTAAGCCCAGAAGACTTCCCTCGTATCTACTTAATGAGCTTTAGCCCAACAGACACAATTATTTTCGGGCGTTTTGCGATGAATGTGTATACAGGGAAATATAAAGCTCTAGGTGTTCCGTCTAAATTAGGTGTCAATAAAATTGTTACACGCTTAGTAACAACAGAACGTAAAAGTCGTACAAACGCTAGTAACCAATGGATCGGTATCGACTTCCAGCCTGTTGGTGTATTTAAACCAGAAGATTACGGAATTAACGTAGAAGACACTGAAAAAGCTTCAGAATAATTAAGGAGGGCGTCTACAAATGGCAAAAAAGAAAGATAAAACAAGTGAGTATCAATATGTAGACGCATGGTACAGCAATCAGAACGGTAGAAGCATTCCGTGGAAACGAATCCCTTCCTCTGAAGTGAAGCAATTCCAAACGGGAGAGGCATTCAATTTCAATTGCTTTGCTACAGTTCAACGATTTGCGAACGACACAAAAGTAAAGGGGGAGGCATTTATTGCTCCCTTATATTTTGACCTTGACCATGCGGAAGACCCATCAGTCAGCCAAAAGGATGCAATAAAGCTGGTGGAATTTTTTACGAAAGAGATGGACATTCGTGAATCGGATATGTGGATTTACTTTTCTGGATCAAAAGGATTCCACATCTTAATAAGCTCCGATGCGCTCGGTATTGAACCGAGAAACGACCTTCATAAAATCTTCAAACATATGGCTGGGTACTTAGTACATAGACTAGGACTCACGTCACTAGACCTTGTGGTGTATACAGAAAAGCGGATGATTCGTTTACCGAACAGTATGCATCAAAAAACAAACCTATTTAAAACAGAAATTAGTGTAAATGAGTTAAACAAATTAACACTGGAAGAAATTAAAGATTTAGCGAAATCACCAAGACATGCTGACGATCTACCTTATACGGCAGAAGAACGTAAAAAGACAATGAAATACAGACCTCGTACGGGGTATTTACTAATAAATAAGACAGAAGAATATGAGCAAGCTGCAGCAACGAGTGCTCGTAAGTATGCGAAAGAAGAATTCCAGTTTAAGAAAGATAAACCACCGGCATGTGTAGTTGATATTTTAAATGGTGGCTGGAAAAAAGACGGTGACCGAAACCAGGCAACAGTACAGCTTGCATGTTACTTCAAAGATGCTGGCTACACGAGAGAAGAAACAATGAAAGAGCTGGAAGACTGGGTGCTTAAATTTACATCTGAGGATAACGAGTATGGTAAGCAACAACGTGTTGCGAATACGAGAAGTGTTATCGATGCGGTATACAGCGGTGATAATACATACAAATTTGGTTGCGCGTTTATTCGTTCACTACATGGCGAAAAGAAACCAGGAAGCAAAGATTATGAACGTGTAGCGTGTGCTGGTGATATGTGTCATTGCATTAAGAAGAATGCTGAGGAAGAAGAAAATGCAAAGTTACTTCATTTAGCAGAGACAGGCAATGCGGATCTTACTGGAAAGCTTGTAAAAACACGTGTCATGGTTGCAGGGAAAAAGCATACACCTTACATCATTCCGAAAAACATTGAGTACCATTGCTGGGGCAGAGAAAGTTGTAAAAAGGTACATTGCCCTCTATACGACATCCATACACATACAGGATATAAAGACCTGGGCGTAAGTGATCGGGAAGTTATTCAAATGACAGGTGTAGGTGACGATAATATAAAAGGCATTTTACGAGAAATATCAGGCATTCCAAATTGTCCGAAATACAATACAGATATTTTAGAAAACATGAATGTGGAAGAGTTGCTTGTAATCCCGATGGCTGAAGAAGATGACGAAAAACAAGAGCAGCATAAAGGGAATTATGTACTACGAAAAGTGTACGCCGTAAATGGACTAAACGTAAGTGAGAATAAGTACTACGAATTAACAGGTTATGTATACCCACATCCAAAGAATCAGGAGTCAACACTACTTGTAAAGAGTGCGGTACCGCTTCAGGATGTGGTTGAAAGTTTTGAGCTAAATGAACAAGTGAAAGAAGATTTAGCAACATTTCAGCCGGCAGATTATACAGCAGAATCAATTGAACAGAAACTAGGAGCAATTTGTAACGATTTAACGTACAACGTAACACACATCGTAGAACGTGATGAGACATTACTTGCAGTATTGCTAACACTTCATAGTGTTTTACGTTTTAAAGTACCGTGGGATTTAAATCCGTTACGTGGTTGGGTGGAATTAAAAATAGTAGGTGACACAGGTACTGGTAAGTCTGCTCTCATTGAAAAAGTAATGAAATATGCAGGGCTTGGAACACGCGTGAATGCGGAAAGTACTTCTCGTACAGGTCTAACGTACAAGATGGAACAATCTGGTGCTCAAGGTGCATGGTACATCGTTTGGGGGGCATGGCCGTTAGCGGACAAAGAAATGATTTGGATCGACGAAGATACAGGTATTACGAAAGATGATTATGGTGAAATGACGCTTGCTCGTTCTGACGGGAAGCTGGAAGTAAAACGAGCTGTAACAGCTGAAACACCTTGTAGAGTACGTGCCATCATGTCAGGGAACGTACCGAAAGGGAAACGACTTGCTGATTACTCTCAAGGCGCAGAAAGTTTAAAAGATATTTTTAATAACGAGGATATACGTCGTTTTGACTTTGCAGTTTTTATGAGAGCGAGTGATGTGGATCCTGAGTTGTACAACCAAACGCTTGCTACGTATCCATCGATTATACAGAAGGATACTTTGAAAAATAACATCTTATATGCTTGGTCACGTAAGCCGGAGGACGTGCTATTTACAGACGGTACGATTGATAAAGTACTGGAAGTTGCGACAGACCTTGCGAAAGTATATGGAAATGCGAATGACATACCACTTGTTTCTCCTTCAGATCAGCGGAATAAAGTAGCTCGTTTAGCAGTAGCACTTGCATCACTTACACATTCAGTTGATGAATCAGGTGAAAGAATTCAAGTTTGGCCGGGACACGTTGAGTTTATTGGGGAGTATTTAAAAGCTTTATACAATGCTCCAGGTTGCGGCTTAAATTACTATGCTCGTTTAGCAATAAAAGAGGAAGAAATGACAGAAGAAAGATACCAGAAGTTTACGGCAGATCTTAAGAAAATCGATACGTTAACAGGTGAAATGAAGTTCTATGAGTTTATTAAACTATTTGCTCAGCAGAAGTACTTACGACTTGGTGACGTTGAAGCAATGCTTTCTATCGATAAAGAAGAAGCGAAAGCAATCGTAAATCAATTAGCAAAAATGAGGATGATCCTTTTAACAAGTGGTGGCTATCGAAAAACGCCGCGCTTTAATGCATACATTGCGTATTGCATGAAGAAAGGTCTCTTTGATCATATACAAGATGAGTACTACTAATTATATGGACAAGCACTACAAATATGACTGGAAGTGAAAATATGAAACTCGGAAGTTTATTTGGAAGACCTAAAACATTAGCAAGTAGTAAAAAACAGGTACCGGTAAAAGAATCAAAGTTAGCGGTAGAGATGGAAAAAAAGAAAAAGCCGGGACAATTCGATATTGTTTGGCCAAAAGTGGAACCGCAGCAAGTGAAAGATTATAAAGCAATTCTTACAGTCTCAGAGTTAAAGAAATACTTAGAACGTTGTATACAAACAGGTAAAGTAGGATTCGACTGGGAGACTGCAGCAAGCAAAGAAATTAGAGCGCATTATAAAAAGGCGTTTGAAGATATAGAAGAAGCACGTACTACAGGGAGTATCGATGATAAAGAAGCGGAAAGCCGAAGTGAGAGCTTAGAAAAAGCGTATTTAAAAACACCATTGGATCCGTGGAAAGGTGAGATTTGTACGGTATCGCTGTCAGCGGCGGCACACGAGTCAAGAGTTGTTCCAATCTCACATAAAGTTGGCCAAGTATTTGAACCAAGTATGGATAGAGATGGAGCTAGGAAATTGGTTCTAGATTTGCTTGATGAATACCTATTTAAAAATGAAAAGGTATTAAAAATTGCGGTCAATTTGTCTTTTGAAACGAAATATGCAGCGAAGTACGGTAAATACATTTTAGGAAAAGTGGCAGATCCATTGATTATGTGGATACGGTGTTTACAAATCGCAGCACCTCAAAAGATTAATAACCCGAAAAAACCTACAAGCGGATGGGGTTTAAAACCAGCTACGAAACACATTTTTGGTGTAACAATGAACGACTTTTCAGCCCTTTTAAAGAAATACAAGGTCAATTTCTTTGACGAAATTGACGCGAGTAAAGGTGAAGGGCTGCTTTACTCAGCTGAAGACTCGGATTATGCTGTGCAGCATTACGGATATTGGTCTCAAATTGCAGCTCAAATTCCGCGATATAAGGAATGGCTTCATAAGATTGAAATGCCATTCACACGTGTTATCGGCCTTATGGAATATTGGGGGATGAATTGGGATCCAAACCTTGCAACGCAAAAGAAACAAGAAGCAGAAATTATGCAAGAGCAAGCGGCTGAACGTATTAAACAAATCGCGAAAGAAACGTTCAATATTGATATAAATACCGGTAAATCAGGTAAAACGAACGAAGTGAAAAGCTTAATGTTTGATTACTTAAAAATACCGATTGCTAAATATGGAAAAACAGGCGCGAGTCTTGATCAAGAGGCGCTTATCGATATGGCATTTATGCTTGAAAACAAGCTGAACGATATCGACGAGGAAAAATACCTCGGTGTTTCATTACCTGAAAATTGGGAGAATATCGATCCGGAAAAGGATCCTACTTTAGATAAGCTAGAACGCGGAGCGATTCGTATCGCAAAACGTGAACCGCATCCTTATAAAGAACAGGCACTAGAAGTTATTGACCAGCTAAAGAAAATACAAAAATACACGACATTACTTTCTTCGCACATCATAGGACGTGAAAAGTACTTGAACTTTATGAGTGGACGGATCCATGCAGGGTACAGTCCATTCACAGAAACAGGACGCTTAAACAGTTTTAATCCGAACGGACAAAACGTTCCTAGACCTGATAATGATGAGTTTAAGATAAGAAATTTCTTTGTACCTAAACCAGGAAAGATATTATTCTTCATTGACTTCTCAGGGTTCGAGCTTCGCTTAATGGCATGGAAATCAGGTGACGAGGTCATGACGGAGCTATTTAATACAGGTGGCGATATGCACCGTAGAACCGCATCTGTAATGACTGGAAAGTCTGAGGATGAAATTGTAAAGAAAGAACGTACAGATGCCAAGGCGGGCAACTTCGGTAGAGTAATAGGGCTTATGCCGAAGTAAAACTCACTCAAAACGGGGAAGGCTAAGGATTTTTGTCTATGTTAATCCCGTGCTGCCTTAACCGGTAGTGTATCGACTTATAATAAGCCGGCTAGGTATTTGCCTAAATCAATCGAGCTTATTTATACGGTGGGATAACGGTGTTATGGAGGTGAAGAACTTGGGAAGAAACGAAATCGTATTACATAAAAATTACGCAGAACTTATTCTCTATGATAAACAAGGAAACGAAAAAGCTAGAACACAAGTTGATCTGGAGGATATAGAGAAAATTAATGTGTATAGATGGTATGAAAACTGTGGTTACGCAGTTGCTCGCATAAAAGGAAAGCGAATAAAACTTCATAGGTTTGTTTTGAATTATAAAGGTCCGCTAGAAGTAGACCATATTAACAATAATGGACTAGACAATAGAAAAAGTAATTTGCGAATTGTTACCCATCAGATAAATATGACAAATCAGAAGACGCGTTCTGATAACACATCAGGCGTTACTGGTGTTTATTGGTTTAAGACTCGTAATAGATGGAAAGCCGAAATCACAGTAAACGGGAAAAAACGTCAAATTGGTTATTTTAAAACGAAAGATCAGGCAGTAGAAGCGCGTAAAATAGCTGAAGCCCTGTATCGCAAAAACACCGTTATAAGGTATAGTCAGCACCCGTAGAAATACGGGATTAAGCGATAAGTTATGGAGGGACAGAGTTTGCTCTTCAGCTCACATTTAAAACAAAGTATATGATTCGTAAAACATTAGACGAATGTGCACAAATTGTAAATGCTGTTAAAACAGCATACAAACGCATACCGGAGTATCAGCGCAAGATTGTTTTAGAAGCACGGGAGCAAGGTTATGTGCAAACGATTTATGGATATATGCGATTACTACCTGGCATTAACAGCGCAAATAGAAGAGATCGTGGCTCAGCTGAAAGACAGGCGGCGAATACACCAGTACAAGGTAGTGCCGCTGACATTATGAAGAAAGTACAAAATGAAATTTATGAATCTATCGGTAAACAAGAAGGCGTACTTGCTCATGGTAGTGTCGATATGATTGCACAAATTCACGATGAAATTATTTTTGAAATAGATGATGATCCGGAAATTGTAGTTGCAGTAGAAAAACAAATTAAACAAGTTATGGAGCAACCTCCAGTACCAGGATTTCCAGTTCCGATTGAGGCAGAAGGAAGTGTAGGTTATCGATGGGGCGAGAAAATGAGTGTTGAGTCCTGGCTTAAACAAAGGGAGGAATAGCATGTGGGAAGAGGAGAGGGACCACGTAAATCATTATTTGCGAAGCGTCATGCAACAGCATTACCACGTGTAAAGCCGGCAAGAATTGTAGGAAGTATTGCTGGAGAACCGTACAACATGGTTTGGGTAGTAAGTTCATTAAGAAAAGATAAAAAGACTGGTGTCCTAGACCCAGTACCACAAGATCCATACGCAGAATTACTATTCAGCAGTTGCCTTAAAAAATGGAGGGAAGACGATGAACGTCTTGAACCGTCAACAACGCCGGGCGAGTGAACGTGAGAGAAAGAAAACAAGGGAGCGGCAAAGTTTTCACAGGGGTGAAGTGCAGCAAGTATCCCTTTTATCGTATAAAGATGGCCGAACATTAGCATTACGTGCAGTAAAAGAAGTGTTAGGTTTGGGTTCAGTACGTTTAGAACGTGTACAGAAGCGATTGGAAGAACTAGAAAACGAGAATTTCAATGAACTATTTTTAGAGCATTTAAGAAAATAAAAAGCTGTAGGAAGGGTGTGTGATTGTGGGTGGTAGACAGCAAGGAAAGGGGTACGAAAATCGGAAAAGTGATAGAAAGATGGAAAGATTAAAACGTGAAATGGTCAAGCAAAAAAGGAAAGTAGCAAAAGGTGAGCCACGAAAGGCGGTAGTGTATTTGGACAATTCGGAGCAACAGTTAAAAGATGTGATGCAAGAAAATCTTGATTTGCAGTTAGCAGTTGATTTATACAAATCGCAAGTGAAAGTGAAAGATAATTACGCAAAGCGTGTATTGAAAGAAAATAACGAATTACGGGAACAGATTAAAAATTTACGTAAAAAGTCTATTTCATTATTTATTTCTTATATGGTGGTAGCGATCATTGTTAGCTTTGTGATCGCTAGATAAGGAGGGAGCGATTGAAATGTCTGTGGTGAAAGACAATGAGTTTTGGAAAGAAGTGTATTACTACATGGAAAAGCATGATTGCTACAAGGATGAGGCAGTTAAGGTGGTGGAGGTTCAGTTCAATAATAAGAATGAGAAAAGAGTAGAAATTATTGAAGCTGTAAAAGAAAAGTTGATTTGTGCGGGAATACCTGAAAAGGACTCTTTAAAATTCGCAGAAACTGCACCCTTTGTTAATTCCTTAACTGGTGCCAGTGTAGAAAGAATGGTGAGAAGTTTTATAGATTTGTTTAAAAAAGGGGAGCGTGCAAAACAATGAACATCATTCATTTATTCCATCTTCAAAAAGACCTTGATAACAAGATTGTGGAAAAACGTAGTTTACAAAACGTTCCATTGTTTCAAGAAAAGAAATTATCATTTCGTGATGAACTAAGTGAATTGCTTCATATGTGGCGCGGTCATAAGTTTTGGAGTGAAAATAACAAGCCGATTACAAAAGGTGTACGTAACAAGGGTCAAATGATGGAAGAAGATAAGGAGTACTACAATCCGTTATTAGACGAATTTGTTGATGCACTTCACTTTGCTTTATCGATTGGATTAGAACGTGAATGGAATAAATATATCGATGCCTTTGTAGTACGTAATAGCAAAGGAAATACAAAAACAGAAATTATCGATGTGTTTAACGATTTATATGAGAACAAATTATGGACTGCCGCACACTACATGACCTTGATGAATGACTTGGCGTACTTAGGTGCAGCGCTTGGATTTTCGGCTATTGAAATTTACAACGCATATATTGAAAAAAATAAAATCAATCATGATCGTCAGGCATCCGGGTACTAAAAGGAGGCGAAATGGTGGGGAAAGTTATTCTTTGGACAAAAGAAGAAATAGCGTATCTGGAGGATTCCTGGGGGACATACAGCATTAAAAGTATTGCGAAGAAGTTAGATCGCACTGTAAATGCCATAAAACTAAAAGCAAATCGTATAGGGTTAAGTGATCCACGGTTACATTTCAATGGGCTTACAGTGCTCCAACTAGCAGATGTATTACAAGTAAGTTATAAAACAATCGAATCGTGGTATCAAAGGTTTGCATTTCCTATAAGGCTAAAGCTGTTTGTAAAAACACAAAAAGTAAAAGTTGTTTACTATAAGGATTTCTGGGACTGGTTAAAACGACATAAACAGGTAGTTGATTTTTCGAAGGTTGAATATGGGATTTTAGGACCTGAACCAGAATGGATGAAAGAGAAACGTGATGCGGATGCGTATAGAAGGAAAAGAGAGAGAGAGCCTTGGACCAAACAAGATGAATTATTACTAAAAAGTATGGTCAAAGCGAATTGTTATACGTATTTGTATATCGCGAAACGTCTCCAGCGAACAGAAAGTGCAATAAAGAAAAAACTGGAGGAGCTTGGGATCTTCGAGAGACCTTTAGATAGCCAGGCATCTTATACAGAAGATGAAATAAGAATTAGTTTAGACCTATTTGAAAAAGGTTACGCGGTAGATGCAATTGCAGAAAGGTTTGGGAAAAGCGCATTAACACTTGTTGGTTACTTAGAAAGTAAGGGTTATCGATTTAGAGCGAAAATGGTGATAAAACCTGAGAATGCTGTGGTTTAGATTTCCAATAAAAAAGGCTAGGATTTCTCCTAGCAAAAGAGTTATGTCGTACAGAAAGGTAGTTGTGTGCAAACCAGGTGTTTGCAAGTTCATTATATAACGTTTCTTGGGTAGATAGATTGAATCATAGCAATCTTTACGTAGGTTTTACAGGATATTGAAGTTTTTGATAAAGACCAAATTTGAATTTTATAGAAAAAGAGCAGCTAGCAAAAGCTAACTGCTCGGTTGATTAAACGTAGAAAATTTGACATTCACTTTATAGTATTGGGATGTGTGAACGCTATTTTTAATTAAATTGGATCAGGGGGATATATTACAGCAGAAAAACCGCGGTTTCTGACTTGAGCAGATGTTATAGTGTCACTTAAATCCCCTATATTCGCTATAACTCGATAATGAACCGGATCGATTGGTAATACTGGGTCCGTTGGATGATCTACCCATGTAAATGTGGAGTTAAAAGAATATATCATATCTATATTAGCACCTACTTCGTATTTTCCGGATACAAGTGTATCTGTCAGTAACACATCATCACGGAATAACTGATACGTAATAGCATCTACGTTAAAGGATGTGTCTTCATCTGCACCTATTTGAACAAGAAGTTCTGTACCGATTGTCGCGTTTAATAGGACTTTGTCACCTTTATTTTCTATAGGGACAAAGATCTCCATAATTAGAATGTTATTTGTATTTGGTGGAAGATCTATAGAATCAGGTTCTGGTGCAAGGGGAGTGAAAAATAGGGCCGGTCCAGTAGGCCCAGTAGGTCCAGTAATGCCTGTGGGTCCTGTAATGCCCGTTGAACCAGTAGGTCCGGTGTTACCCGTCAGCCCTGTATTCCCAGTCGGCCCAGTTGATCCGGTAGCTCCAGTAGCACCCGTTGAACCAGTGGGACCAGTAGGACCAGTAGGGAATTGAAAAGGTTGCATAGGTGGAAGTGTAGGTCCAATAGAACCGGGATTTAGTGCAGCGGAGGATAAAAACTCGTCCAATATAATTCACCTCTAATAAATTCGTATTACTTATAGTAAATGCAATGATAGAGAAAAGTGAAATGGACAAGCGGTTGTATTTTATAAATTAAACAAAATAGTTATTTTATGGCGAAAAAATAAAAGAACCCGTTTGTTATAAACGGATTCTTCCCACAAGGTGTGCAAGAAATTCAAGGTAACTGGACCAGAGCCACCTGTGGAATCTCTTGTGATAATAATGTATGCAAAGAAATCAATAAGGTTGATAAAATTCTTATTTAATAAAAAAATCGCGTACAAAAAATGTACAAGATTATCTAAAAACTTTGTCTTGTATGCTCATTGCATTCTACGTTTATTGTATGTAAAACGTGATACATTGCAATACATTAAAAGAGCACTTTTGACAGTGCTCTCTGACCAAAACTAATATTGAAAAAGGATACCCAAGATATTATATGTATGTTTTTTAGATAGGTGTTGTTTTAAAACAAAATCTTTTTTGCACAACAAAGCAGCTAGTTAATAAAACTAACTGCTTGTTGTACAAAAGAAAAGCTGCGCTTACAGAAATAGTTTGTAACTTTAAGTTACAGAAATAGTATGAACAGAGTTGAAAATGTTATTCGGAAATAAAAGAAAACAAAATAAAAAAGAGCACCATGCATAAGTGCTCTTTAAGATAGGAGGTAACACTTTGAGCTGGATGGTTAGGTTAAAAGTATATGATGTAGAAAAGGAATAAGACCTAAAACTTATTTTTAACTCAATACAAAAGAGCAGCTAGCATAAGCTAACTGCATTGAGAAATTTACACCCATGAATTTAAGGAGTACAGAATCTCATGGTTGAGTATAGTATGGGCCAAAATTCTAGGTTTATGTAACAAAAATAAAAAAGAGCAGCTTTTTATAATAACTGCTCTCTGTTGTGAATTACAACCTGGGTAAGAAGCAGATTGTATTGTGATTATTATTGGCAGAATATTGAATTTTATTCAGTTCTTTAACAAAATCCTTATTGTATTGAACAAAAAACATGCACGAAAATTGTGCATGTATAATAAAAAGCTATGTCTTGTCTATGTAAATATATGTTCGTTTTAAGAAAATGGTGAGTGCTTTTGAAAAAGCAAAGAGCACCTTTTAAGGTACTCGATGGCTAATTCTGAAATGATTATGATTAATGTATGTATGTT